>JAHJUC010000652.1 GCA_018829385.1 Alphaproteobacteria bacterium | reverse complement strand
GACGCTTGGCGAGAACCCGTCGGGCGTCCAGGACCTCTGGTTCGCGCGGCTCTATTTGCTCAAGGCACCGGTGCTCGTCACCTTGTCGGCCTTCTGGCTGCTGTCGGGCCTGATCCCGCTGCTTTCGGTTGAGACCGCCGCAGCGCATTTCCTGCCGCTCCTCTCCCTGCCCGCCGCTTACGCCGCGACGCTCGCCACCTGCGCGCTCGATGTCGGGCTCGGTCTGGCCGTGCTGTGGCGACGCTGGGCGCGACAGGCGCTGTGGGCCATGCTCGCGGTCAGCCTGGCCTACCTGGCGAGCGCCAGCCTCGTAGAGCCCGGCCTGTGGCTCGATCCGCTCGGACCGCTGGTCAAGGTGTTGCCGTCACTGCTGCTCACACTGGTGGCACTCGCCACACTGGACGACCGCTGATGACTGTCTATGAACTGGTTCTCGTAGTGCACGTTCTCGGCGCCATCGTGCTGCTCGGCACCGGCGCGGGCATCGCCTTCTTCATGGTAATGGCGGTGAGGACCCGCGAGCCCGCCCTGATTGCCCATGTGGCGGGCACCGTGGTGATCGCCGACGTGCTGTTCACGGCGACGGCGGCGATCCTGCAGCCGGTCACCGGGCTGATTCTGGTACGAATTTCGGGCTGGGAGCTCTCTGAGGCGTGGATCGCGCTGTCGATCGCCCTCTACGTATTCACCGGGCTGTTCTGGCTGCCGGTGGTGTGGATCCAGATCCGGCTCAGGGATATCGCCCGGAGCGCGGCAGAGGCCGGAAGCGCGCTGCCGCACCGGTTCGACCGGCTCTACCGGATCTGGTTCGCCGCGGGCTTTCCGGCCTTCTTCGCGGTTCTCGGCATCGTCTGGCTGATGCTCACCAAGCCGGGGATCGGGTTCTGAGACCGGAGTCCGGTGTCCGTGCGCTACCGCAGCATCGGCCAGAGGCTGAGAACCAGAAGCACGGCCATGGTGATGTTGAACCATTTGAGCCGCACCGGATCGGACAGCCAGGATCTCAGCGCCGAGCCGAAACCCGCCCAGATCGACACGCTGGGGAAATTGGTCAGCGTGAAGGCAAGTCCGACGAGCAGCACGGTGAAGGTGTGGTTGGCCGGATTGGTGTAGACCGCCATGGCGGTCACCGCCATCACCCAGGCCTTGGGATTGACCCACTGGAACGCCGCCGCCTGCATCAGCGTCATCGGAGAGGCGCCCACCCTGCCGTCGGGCAGCGCCCGCGAACTGCCTATCTTCCAGGCGATGTAGACGAGATAGGCACCGCCGGCGAATTTGAGCCCGGTGTAGAGGCCCGGCGAAGTTTCCAGCAGCGCGCCGAGGCCGAAGCCGACACCGAGCAGCAGCGAAAAAAAGCCGACCCCGATGCCGACCATGTGCGGCACGGTGCGGCGGATGCCGAAATTCACGCCCGAGGCAAACAGCATCATGTTGTTCGGCCCCGGCGTCACCGAGGTGACGAAGGCGAAAACAATGAGCGACAGAAAGGTTTCCAGTGCCATGGCTGTTCCTGCCGGCTGAATGCCGGCTCCCGCTTGATAAACCAGGTTCCGGGCGAGACAAGCAAATTGTCGTCATGCCCGCATTCGAGAATATGATGGATGCCGGACAATGGAGCGGAGGGCGGGACGACGCCGAACGAGAGATCCGGGTGATCCCCGGCGAACCCTATCTGAGCATCGGCCAGAGGCTCGCCACCAGAAGCACCGCCATGGTGATGTTGAACCATTTGAGCCGGACCGGATCGGAGAGCCAGGAGCGCAGCACCGAGCCGAAGCCGGCCCAGCCAGTGACGCACGGGATGAGGGCGATGGCAAAGGCCAGAAAAATCATCATCACCGTATCGGCGTAGTGATCGGGGTCGGTGTAAATCCCCATGGCGGTGACCAGCATGACCCAGGCCTTGGGATTGACCCACTGGAACGCCGCCGCCTCAAGAAGTGTCATCGGCCGGGACCGGGCCTTGGCTTCCGGTAAGGTGTCGGATGTGGCGATGCGCCATGCGATGTAGACGAGATAGGCGCCACCCAGGATCTTGAGAACCAGGTAGAGCGCGGGAAAGGTGGTCAGCAGCGCACCAAGCCCGAAGCCAATGCCCAGAACGAGAAGGAGGAAGCCGATACCGATGCCGAACATGTGCGGCAAGGTGTTGCGGAAGCCGAAGTTCACGCCCGAGGTGAACAGCATCATGGTGTTGGGGCCGGGCGTGCCCCCGGCGACGAACGCGAAGGCGATCAGCGTCAGGAAGGTTTCGAGTGCCATGTTGTTTCCCTCCGGATACGGACCAGCCTATGCTTGATAGACGAGCCGGGAAACGAGACAATCAAAAAAAGCTGATCCGACCGTTTGAAAATATTGACAGAACAGGCCGAAGGAGACCGTCATGACCCAGCCGATGCCTCAGGTGCGCTTTGCGGACGGGACCCTGGTCCCTGCGCTGGGGCTCGGGACCTGGCACATGGGCGAAAGCCGCAAGGAGGCCGCCGCGGAAGTCCGGGCGCTGCAGGCGGGCATCGATTGCGGCATGACGCTGATCGATACGGCGGAAATGTATGCGAATGGCGGCGCGGAAACAGTGACCGGCGAAGCCATCAGGGAGTGCCGGGACCAAGTGTTCATCGTCTCCAAGGTGCTGCCGTCCAACGCCAGCCACAAGGGCACGCTGGCTGCCTGCGAAGCGAGCCTCAAGCGGCTCGGGACCGACCGGATCGATCTCTACCTGCTGCACTGGCCCGGCCGGCATCCGCTCAGGGAAACAGTGGCGGCCTTCGAAGAGCTGTGCGCCTCCGGCAAGATTGTCCGCTGGGGCGTCTCCAATTTCGACACGCTCGCCATGCGGCAGCTGTCCGCCGCCCCGGGCGGCGACAACTGCGCCGCCAACCAGGTGCTCTACAACCTGTCGACGCGGGGCATCGAATTCGATCTCATGCCATGGATGGCGGAG
>JAHJUC010000651.1 GCA_018829385.1 Alphaproteobacteria bacterium | reverse complement strand
CGGGTGGCGCGCTGCCAGGTGACGATCTTCATGAACTTGTGAACCGACAGCCCGCCAGTATAGCGCGCGGCACCCGAGGTCGGCAACACGTGGTTGGTGCCCGAGGCCTTGTCGCCGAAGGCCACGGTGGTTTCCTCGCCCAGGAAGAGCGAGCCGTAGCAGCCAAGCCGGTTGAGCCACCAGTCGGTGTCGGCGGCCTGCACGGTGAGATGTTCGGGCGCGTATTCATCGGAGGTCGCGGCCATTTCCTCGCGGCTGTCGCAGAGAATGACTTCGGCGAAATCGCGCCAGGCGGCCTCGGCGTTGTCGCGGTTGACCTCCGGCAGCGTGGCGATGTGTTTTGGCACAAGCGTCATGACCGTTTCGGCCAGCGCGCGGTCGTCGGTCACCAGCCAGACCGGCGAGTTGTAGCCATGCTCCGCCTGGCCGACGAGGTCGGCGGCGACGATCTCCGGGTCGGCGTCCTTGTCGGCCAGGATGAGGCTGTCGGTGGGACCGGCAAACATGTCGATACCGACGCGGCCGAACAGGATGCGCTTGGCCTCGGCGACGAACTGGTTGCCCGGGCCCACGAGAATGCCCGACGGCGGTACGTCAAACAGCCCGAAGGCCATCGAGGCCACGCCCTGCACACCGCCCATGGCGAGAATGGTGTCGGCGCCGCAGATATCTGCCGTGTAGAGGATCGCAGGATGAACCCCGACATCGGGACGCGGCGGCGAGCAGACGGTGATGTGCCTGCAGCCGGCCACCCTGGCGGTGGTCACCGTCATGATCGCGGACGCCACGTGGCTGTAGCGGCCGCCCGGCACGTAGCAGCCGGCGGCCTCGATCGGAATTGTCTTCTGGCCCGCCGTCAGACCCGGCACGATCTCGATCTCGATGTCGGTGAGGGTTTTTTTCTGCGCCTCGGCGAACTTGCGCACATTGTCGTGGGCGAAGCGGATGTCGTCCTTGAGCTTCTGCGGCAGGCTGGCCGCAGCGGCATCGATCTCCTCGCGGGTGACCTTGATGTTGCCGGTGTAGCGGTCGAACTTCTCGGCATAGCCGCGTGCCGCCGCCTCGCCCCCGGATTCGATTTCATCGAGGATCGACTGGACTGTGTCGCGGACGGACCCGGAATCCGAAGTCGAGGTCTTGACGGCTTTCTTGAGATAGGTGCGGGACATGTCCCCGGTCCTCCTATTGATGATTTCGGCTATTGATAGATTGCGGGCAGCAGCGTGGTAGACAGCGCCGGGACGAAGGCGATGAACAGGACCACGATCAGCATGAAGAATACGAAGGGGATCGCCTGCCAGGCAATTCTCAGGATCGATTCCCCGGTAATGCCAGATACGACGAACAGGTTGAGGCCAAGCGGCGGGGTGATGAAACCGACGCCGAGCGCAGTGATCATCATAACGCAGAACTGGATCTCGTTCATGCCGATGTTGTCGGCAAGCGGCTTGAGGATCGGCGCCAGAATGACGATGTTGGGCGTCGTTTCCATGACGCAGCCGGCGGCGATCAGGATGAAGATCATCATCAGGATGATGACCGTCGGATCATCGCTGAGCGACGTGACGGCGGCAACGAAGCCCTGCGGCACGCCCATGATCGCCAGCGCCTCGGCCAGCGGTGCGGAAAAGGCGATGATCGGCAGGATCACCCCGTTCACCTTGGCGGAACTGAGCAGCATGGCCGGGAAATCAGCAAGGCTGAGCGTCCGCAGGATGAAACCCATCAGGATCGTCACGACAACGGCCGTGGCTCCTGCCTCCGTCGGGGTCAACCGCCCGGAGAAGATGCCGTAGAAAATGATGCCCGGCACGATGAAGGCATACCAGCCCGATTTCAGCGCCTTGACGAAGTTTGAACCCCATTCGCCGAAGGTCATCGGCTCGCCGCCCTCGTATTTGTGGATGCGGTTGACGACGAGGTTGGTGATCAGGATGGAGGCGAGAATGCACAGGCCCGGGATGAGCGCCGCCAGGAACAGGGTGGAGGCGGAGATGCCGAGCACCAGGCCGATGATGATATAGGCGATCGAGGGCGGGATCAGGATGCCGGTACAGGCCCCGGCCGCGACCAGCGCGCAGGCATAGGGGCGCGGATAGCCGCTTTCCACCAGCCGCGCGATGGTCATGCGGCCGACTGCGGCGGCGCCGGCGGCGTCGGAGCCGGAGATCGCCGAGAACATGCCGCAGACCAGCACCGTAGCCGAACCGAAACCGCCCCTGGTCCAGCAGGTGAGCGCCTCGGCCACATCGAGGAACTTGCGGCTGAGCCCGGTGCGTACGAGCACGTCGCCGGTGAGGATGAACAGCGGAACGGCGGTCAGCGCGAAGGCGTCGATGCCGGTGAACAGGCTTTCGCCGACGGCGCTCAGCGGCATGTCGCCGGACATGACGAGCATCAGGATCGCGGCCGATCCGATGGACGCCCAGACCGGTACGGCGAGCGCGATCAGTGTGACGAAAAGGATGACAGGGGCGTAGAAATCCCAGCCCAGTTCGACGGTCTGATTGAGTTGTTGCCACAGCATGATCTGGTCCTCAATCGAACAGTTGGTCGCCTTCGTAGACGGGCGTGCCGTCACGAAGGCTCTTGAGGTCACGGGCGAGCGACTGGATCAGGCGCCACAGCATGATCGCAAATCCGGCAGGCACCGCCATGAGGAACCAGACCATCGAGACCCGCAGACCGGCGCTGACAGATCCGAACTTGGCCGAGACCAGAACCGTTTCGAAAGACCAGTAGAGTGCGATGATGGCGACGGCGAACATCACCAGGTCGCCGAAGATATAAAGCGCCGCCTTGGCCCGCGGCCCGAGGTAGTGCATTACCACGTCGATGCGGATATGGCCCCGCTCGCGCACCGCCGAGGCGGCTCCGATCCAGACGAGGTAGATGAAGGCGTAACGCACAACCTCTTCTCCCCAGATCGACGAGTAGGCGAAGACTTCACGACGAAGCACCTCGACCGCCATCGTCACCACCAGAAGAACATAGAACATGAGCAGGGCCCATCGCTCCAGGTTCCTGTCCAGCGCGCTTAGAAACTTCGACACGACGCCCCCTTGCGGCCTGGGCCGGATTCAGCCCGTCCGCCTGAGAAGTTGGGTTGATGAAGTCCCCGCCGCCGAGTCGGTCCGGCGGCGGGGCATTGCGGGAAAATCAGGCGTCGTGGACGTAGTACTTGCCTTGCGTACCAGCCGCCTCGACCAGCTTGTCGAAGGTGTCCATCGAGCCGGCCAGCTCGGTCTTGAAGCCGTCCCATTCGGAGCGCTGGTAGCCGACCGTGTCCTTCCATTCGTTGAGCTGGTCTTCGGTCAGCGAATGGAACTCGACGCCGGACTTGGCCATCTCGGCCATAGCGAAGGCGCGGGCGGACGGCACCTTGGCGAGATTCTGGTGGAAGCTCATCTCCGACGCCCAGCCAATCGCGTCCTGCACGTCGCCGGGCAGCGTGTTGTACCATTCGAGATTGCAGGCATAGGTCTGGCTGTCCGGCACGGCCTGGGTGAAGGTCACGTGGCTGAGGATGTCCTTGAAGCCGAAGGCATAAAGTGCGCCCACCGACGGGTCGAGTGCATCGGCCACGCCCTGCTTGATCGCAGAAGGCGTTTCGCCCCAAGCCACCGGCGTCGGGTTGGCGCCGCCCATGCGGTAGAACTGCTGCAGCATCTTCGAGCCCGGCACGCGGAACTTCACCCCTGCCAGATCCGCAGGCGTGATGATGGCGGAGCCGCCCTGGCGCACGGCCATCACCCGCGGGTCGATGCAGAAATAGAACATCGGCTTGAAGCCGCGCGCCTCGACCAGCGCATCGACTTCCTTCTTCCAGATGTCGGAAGTCACCAGGTTGACGAAACGCTGATTGGCGCCGCAGAAATAGGGCATGTTGATCAGGTCAACCGCCGGCGCGAAGGGCGCGAAGTTGGACAGCGAGAACTGGCCGGCATTGACCGTGCCGCCCTGCACCTTCTGGGCCAGCGCCGAACCGATGCCGAGCTGGCCTCCCGGCGCGAGCTTGACATAGACCTTGCCGTTCGAGGCGTTCTGGATGTTTTCCTTCACATCGAGCTGCATCATCGGATAGCTGCGCGAGGTGCCGATCACATATTCGGTGGCCAGCGTCATCACGTGAGCGGCCGCGGCTTCACGATCGCTTTCTTCCTTGGCGGTCTGTGCGACCGCCTCGTCGGACCACAAGGTGCCGGCCGCGCCGAGCACCATGGCTGCGGTAAACGCACCTGCGCCGGTCAATTTGAGAAAATTACGCCTCTCTGCGGAAGCCAGTTCGTTTTCGATAGTCTTGTCTGTCATCGGGTTTCCTCCTCCCTATGCATTGCGGTGGAATCGTCGCGCCTGGCCTGCCCTTCGAGCAGGAGAATGCCGGCGACAAAGAAACTGCAGGAGATCGCAAGCATCACGGCCTGCATGACGTCGGACAGGAAAGCTGCACGGAAGAATGCGCCAGCGACCACATCTGCGGCAAACACCGCCATGAACAGGGCTGCGATCCGGAATGCCGGTCTTCCCGCTTGCGTCATGACCCCTCCCAAGGTTCTAGCAAAAACCAGTGTAAGCGCTTACATTGGATTGTGCAAGCGCTTACATCGTGCATTCTGTTTTTCGCAGGTATAGTTAGCCCACGAGGGGAAATGAGCGAATTCGCAAAACCAACGCTGGATGACGTGGCGCGCGCGGCAGGGGTGTCGACGGCGACAGTTTCGCGCTGCCTGAACGCGCCTGACCTTGTGATCACAGCGACGCGCGAGCGGGTGATGCAGGCGGTCGAGACGCTTGGCTACACGCCGGATTTCGGCGGACGGGCGCTGGCCTCGCGCCGGACCAACACGGTCGGCGCCATCATTCCCACCATGGACAACGCCATCTTTGCGCGCGGTTTGCAGTCGTTTCAGCAGGCGCTGTCGCGGTTCGGCAAGACGCTGCTGGTGGCAAGCTCGGGCTATTCGCCGGCGCGCGAGCGCGAACAGATCGAAGTGATGGCGAGCCGCGGCGTCGACGGGATGCTGCTGATCGGCTCGGCACGGCCCGAGGCAAGCGTCGAGTTTCTTCGCCGCCGCGGCATTCCCTTTCTCGGCGCCTGGAACCTGGGCGGCGAGGACGGCTATTTCGTCGGCTTCGACAACCGCGCCGCCGCCGCCGGGCTGACCGAAGCGGTTCTGGCCCTGGGGCACCGCCGTCTCGCCATGATCGCCGGCATCACCTACATGAACGACCGCGCAGCCGACCGGATGGAAGGCGTCCGGATGGCCGCCGAACAGGCCGGCATAGGTGCGGATCAGTTGCCGGTGATCGAGGCGGCCTACACGTTTGAAGACGGCGCCAGGGCTTTCGGCGAACTGATGGCGCTTTCGCCACGTCCGACGGCGGTGCTGTGCGGCAACGACGTGCTTGCGGTGGGGGCGCTGCAGAAGGCCCGCGAGCTTGGCTTGCGTGTGCCGGAAGACGTGTCGATCACCGGATTCGACGACATCGACCTGGCCGGCGTGGTCGATCCGAAACTGACCACCGTGCGGGTGCCGCACAACCGCATGGGCGAGGCCGCCGCCGAGATGCTGATCAGGCTGATCAGCAAGCAACCGGTGGAACGGCGGATCGAGATCCCGACGGAGATCATCGAGCGCGGAACGCTCGGGCCGCCGCCTGCCGATCCGGCCGTGTGATCAGCACCCACCAGCCCGGCTCTCAGTGGAAGTTCCTGCCCTTCGGCAGGGCGCGGCTTGCGGCCCTGGCGGTCGCCAGCTCTTCATAGTCGCGGCGCAGCTCCGGCGCCTCGCGGATCAACCTGATGATCCGGGCGGCGGGCTTGCGGTCGCGCGACCTTGTGTCCTCGATCGGTCGGCGCACCTCGTCGGCATTGGCAAGTCCGCCCATCTCGCCCGCCATGTCCGAGATCTGCGCCATCATCGGGGTCAGATCCTCGAGATACTCGGCCACGACATGGATGACGCCGTCCTCGTTCTGCAATTTGCCGCAGACGCCGACGCAGCGGCTGCCGAGCACGATGGCGCGAAATTTCTCGAACACCTTGGGCCAGACGATGATGTTGGCGACGCCGGTCTCGTCCTCGATGGTTTCGAATACCACGCCCTTGGCCGAGCCCGGCCGCTGCCGGACCAGCACGAGGCCCGCAACCTTGACCTGCCGGCCCGAGCGGATGTCCTGCAGGTCGCAGTTGGGCCGGCAGCCCTTGCCCGAAAGCCGCTCGCGCAGAAACGACATCGGGTGCGCCTTCAAGGAAAACGACAGCGCCTGGTAGTCATTGATCACCTGCTCGCCGAGCGGCATCGGCGGAAGGTCGACATCGGGTTCCTTCTGCAGATCGTGGATTTCGACCGCGGCGAACAGGGGCAGCCGCTCGGCGCTCGAGAGCGGATCGAGCGCCTTGACCGCCCACAGCGCATCACGCCGGTCGAGCCCGATCGAACGGAAGCAGTCGGCCTCGGCCAGCTGTTCAATGGCGCGCCGCGGCAGGCCGGATCGCATCCACAGATCGCGGACACTGTCATAGCCGCGTCCGCGGTTCTCAACGAGCTGCAAGGCTTCAGCCTCGCCAAATCCCTTGACGTGCCGCAGCCCGAGCCGCACCGCGTGGGTGTGCTTCATGACATTCTTCATGTCGCGGTGCCGGGGTGAGAGCGGTTGCGGTTCGGCGCCGGGCTCAAGGGTGGAATCCCAGTCAGAGCAATTGACGTCGACGGGCCGGATCTCGACGCCGTGCTCGCGGGCGTCGCGGACAAGCTGGGCGGGGGCATAGAAGCCCATCGGCTGGGAGTTGAGGATGGCGGCGCAGAAGACATCCGGATAATGGCACTTGAGCCAGCAGGAGACATAGACCAGGAGCGCGAAACTGGCCGCATGGCTTTCGGGGAAACCATACTCGCCAAAGCCCTCGATCTGGCGGAAGCAGTGTTCGGCGAAGTCACGCTCATAGCCGTTTTTGACCATGCCCTCGACCATCTTGGTCTGGAACGAGCCTATGGTGCCGACCCGGCGGAAGGTGGCCATGGCGCGGCGCAGCTTATCGGCCTCGCCGGGCGAAAAACCGCCGGCGACAATGGCGATGTTCATCGCCTGCTCCTGGAACAAGGGCACGCCCAGCGTCTTGCCGAGCACCGCCTCGAGCTCCTTCTTGGGAAACGACACAGGCTCCCTGCCCTGGCGGCGGCGCAGGTAGGGGTGGACCATGTCGCCCTGGATCGGGCCGGGGCGGACGATCGCCACCTCGATGACCAGATCGTAATAGCAGCGCGGTTTCAGCCGCGGCAGCATCGACATCTGGGCGCGGCTTTCGATCTGGAACACGCCGATGGTGTCGGCGCGGCAGATCATGTCATAGGTGGCCTTGTCGCCATCGGGCAGCGAGGAGAGCGTTTCGACGCGGCCGTAATGCGTATCCAGCAGCGCGAAGGCCTTGCGGATGCAGGTCAGCATGCCGAGCGCCAGCACATCGATCTTGAGCATGCCGAGACTTTCGAGATCGTCCTTGTCCCACTCGACGATGGTGCGGTCCTCCATCGCGGCGTTCTCGATCGGGATCAGCGAGGAGAGCCTATCGCGGGTGATGACGAAGCCGCCGACATGCTGGGAGAGATGGCGTGGAAAGCCGGTAATCTGGGAGGCGAGATCGAGCATTTGCGCCAGGTGCTTGTCGGACGGATCGAGACCTGCCCGGCGCGCGTCCTCGGCATCGACCTCGCGCGACCAGCCGCCCCACTTGGTGCCGGAGATTGCGGAAATCGCATCATCGGAAAGCCCGAACACCTTGCCGACCTCGCGGATCGCCGAGCGGGCGCGGTAGGTGATGACGGTGGCGGCGAGCCCTGCCCTGTCGCGTCCATACTTCGCGTATATGTACTGGATCACCTCCTCGCGCCGCTCGTGCTCGAAATCGACATCGATGTCGGGCGGCTCGTTGCGTTCCTCGGAAATGAAGCGTTCGAACAGGAGATCGACCTTGCCGGGATCGACCTCGGTGATCTCGAGACAGTAGCACACAGCCGAATTGGCGGCCGAGCCGCGACCCTGGCAGAGGATTTTTTGCGAGCGGGCAAAGCGGACAATGTCATAGACGGTGAGGAAATAGGGCGCGTAATCGAGTTTTTTGATCAGCTGCGTCTCATGCGCTATGGCTTTCAGCACCTTCTCCGGCGCGCCGCCGGGATAGCGCTTCTTCAGGCCGATGGCGGTGAGTTTTTCCAGCGCTTCCTGCGCCGGCAACGGGTCTGGCCCGAGTTCCGCAAACAGCGGCGCATCGGGGTACTGATAGCGCAGTTCATCGAGCGAAAACCGGATGCGCCCGAACAGCGTCGCCGCTTGCGCCACCGCTGCCTCGTAGCCCCTGAACAGACGCAGCATCTCGGCATGCGATTTCAGATGCCGCTCGGCATTGATCTCAAGCCTTGTGCCTATGGTCGCCAGCGTCCTGCCCTCGCGGATGCAGGTCAGCACGTCCTGCAGCGGCCGGCGTTCGGGCGCGTGGTAGAGCACGTCGCCGATCGCCACCAGCGGCAGATCATGCTCGCGCGCCAGTCGGGCGAGGCTTGCCATGCGGCGCTGGTCGGCGCTGCCATGGGCGCGCGACAGGGCCAGATATAGATGATCGGGAAAACCCGCGCGCAACCGCTCCAGCACGGAGGCGAGACCCGCCCCGGCGGCTGCGGCGGGTGCGACGACGGCCATAAGCAGGCCCTGGCCATGGGCCAGCAGGTCATCGAGCACCAGATGGCATTCACCCTTCGGCGCGCGGCGCTTTCCCGTGGTCAGCAACTCGCAGAGATGGGCATAGGCCGCGCGGTCCTGAGGCCAGACCAGGATATCGGGCGTTCCGTCCATGAACACAAGGCGGCAGCCGGTGGCAAAGGCGAGTCCCGCCTCCTTCGCCGCCATGTGACCCCGTACCACGCCGGCCAATGAATTGCGGTCGGTGATGGCGATGCCGCCGAGGCCCAACCGGGACGCCTGCACCACCAGTTCCTCGGCGTGCGAGGCGCCGCGCAGGAAGGAAAAATTGCTGGCGGCGGCCAGTTCGACATAGGCCGGTCCGATGCGGGGCGAGCCCACATTTGGTGGAGAGATCTCGTTCATGCGAACAGCCCGTGCATGTACCAGGCGGGCTCGCTGGTCTCGCGCCCGTAAAGCCCGTGGCGGAACATCCAGAAGCGGTAACCCTGGCGATCCTCGACGCGGAAGTAATCGCGGGTGCGGGCGCCACGGCCATCGCGCCACCATTCGCAGGCGATGCGCTCGGGCCCCTCGGAGCGGGCGACCTCGTAGGAGACATTGCGCCAGCGAAACCTGAGCGGCGGACCGTCAGGCACCTCGGCGATGGTCTGCATCAGCTCGGGCCGGTCGAACAGGATCAACGGCCGGGTGATGAT
>JAHJUC010000650.1 GCA_018829385.1 Alphaproteobacteria bacterium | reverse complement strand
CGGCGAAATCCCCTCGCGCATGGCGTTGGTGGAATCGCACATCATCGCGAGGATCCCCTCCTCGCCCAGTTGCCGGAACCTGTTCTCGTCGGTCAGCGGCCCGAGCGACGGCGTCGCGTCGATCTTCCAGTCACCGGTGTGGATGAGCTTGCCCAGGGGCGTGCCGATCGCCAGCGAAAACGGCTCGGGGATCGAATGGTTGACCGCCACCGGCTCGATCTCGAACGGGCCCACGGTGAATTTCTGGCCCGCCTTGAACAGCGAGATCGGCACCTCGGCGCGGGTCCGCTCATAGGCCCGCTTGGCTTCCAGCATACCGGCGGTGAAGGCCGAGGCATGTACCGGCACATTCAGCTGCGGCCAGATCTGGGCCAGGCCGCCATAATGGTCCTCGTGCGCATGGGTGATGATGATCGCCTTGAGCTGCTTGCCGAGGCTCTTGACGAAATCGATATCCGGCAGCACCAGGTCGACCCCCGGAAGCTCTGGCCCGGGAAACGTCACGCCGCAATCGACCATGATCCATTCGCGGCTCTTGGGCGAACCGTAGCCGTAAAGCGCCAGGTTCATGCCGATTTCGCCAACGCCGCCCAGCGGTACGAATACGAGATCATTGTCTTTTGTCATCAATTGTCCTGTCTGGTCATATCACTGCTGCGCCAGGCGCCGGATGTGGCGCATTGAGGTCGCTGCAGAACCTGATGCATATCACGTCCAAATGTGTTCATTCGAACCATAACGCACATGCATCGTTTCAAAGTCCTGCAGCGTCCTTTGCCCATCCGTTCGGATGTGCGACGCTGCAGAGGTGGTGCATGGTTTTCATCTGGAGCCGGAACCGGATCAAGGTGAAAATCATGCTCTCTCAGGAGAAGAACACGTCTCCTGAAGCGATCATCTGCCTACTCCCGTCCGGCATTGCAAGCATCAGCCTGCCTTCATCGTCAATTCCGTCGAACAGACCATGTATTTGTCGGTCTGGCAAATTCACCGTCACCGGGTCGCCGATGCCCTGGGCGCGGTCGATCCAGGCATCGCGAATGGCTGGCAGACCCCGCCCCTGATCCCAGGTATTCAGCGTATGGTCCATGGAAACCACCAGCCGCGCGAACAACTCCTGCGGCGTTGTGGCACTGCCCTGATCGGCAAGACAGGTCGCCGGGTAAAGACCGGCTTCCGGGAAATGCGCGACATTGACTCCACATCCTATCACAACCGCCCTGCGCCCGTCAGCCATCTGCTCGGCCTCGATCAGGATGCCGGAGGTCTTGCGTCCGGATATCAGCATGTCGTTGGGCCACTTGATCCTGAGCGCTTCCGCAGCATCGGCCGGAAGCACCGAGGCAATGGCGTCATGCACCGCAACAGTCACGGCCATCGGCAGGCTGGCCAGCGCCTCCCACGGCGCCGGATCGATCAACAGCAGAGACGAGTAAAGATTTCCGGGTTCCGATACCCAGTTTCGGCCTCGGCGCGCCCGGCCGCCGGTCTGCCGCACGGCCGTGATCCACAATCCGCCGGGATCGCCCGCCTTCGCCCGCTCCATGCACTCGATATTGGTGGACGCAACATCCCCCAACTCGATGTGCCGGAAATCCGGTCCCTTCATGCGCTCCGCCGCGGCATCTTAGAAGAATGTCTTCGCGGCGACGTCGGCGGCAAGGCCCAGAGGATTGGAGACGATCACGTAGAACAGCACGAACAGGCCGGAAATGCCGAACACCAGCTTGAGTTCGCCCGCCACGGGCACGAACGAGCCGCTGGGCTGATCGAACCACATGATCTTGACGATCCTGAGGTAGTAGTAGGCGCCCACCACCGAAGCCAGAACGCCGATGATGGCAAGAGCATAGAGCTTTGCCTCGATCGCCGCGACGAAGACGAAATACTTGCCGAAGAAGCCTGCCAGCGGCGGAATGCCCGCCAGCGAGAACATCAGGATGGTCAGCATCAGCGCCATGAACGGATTGGTCGAGGACAGGCCCGCCAGATCGTCGATCTGCTCGACATTGCCGTCTTCCTTGCGCCGCATGGCGAGAATGCAGGCAAATGTGCCGAGCGTCATCACCATGTAGATCAGCATGTAGAGGATGACGCCGCGCACACCGGCCTGGCTGCCGGCGGCAAGACCGACCAGGGCAAAGCCCATATGCGCGATCGAGGAATAGGCCATCAGCCGCTTGATGTTCTTCTGGCCGATCGCCGCGAATGCACCGAGCACCATCGAACCGATCGAGATGAAGACCACGATCTGCTGCCAGTCGAGCGTCACCGGCTCGAAGGCGACAATGACGATACGCACGAACAGCGCCATCGCCGCCACCTTGGGGGCGGCCGCAAAGAACGCGGTCACCGGCGTCGGAGCACCCTCGTAGACGTCCGGCGTCCACATGTGGAACGGCACGGCGGAGATCTTGAAGGCCACGCCTGCAAGCAGGAACACCAGGCCGAAGATCAGGCCGAGCGAGCGCTCGCCACCGGAAATGGCGGCCGCGATCTCGTCGAAACCGGTGTGGCCGGTGTAGCCGTAAACCAGCGAGGCGCCGTAAAGCAGCATGCCGGAGGACAGCGCG
>JAHJUC010000092.1 GCA_018829385.1 Alphaproteobacteria bacterium | reverse complement strand
TCAGGCGCCGCCGGCGGGGCAATCGGCGTTTACCAGCGGCAAGGCGTCGACGCTGTAGAACTAATTGAAGAATGCAAACGCGGCGTCGAGATCGCGCTTGAGCTGCTCGGCGACGCCTTGCGATTCGGCCAGGATTTCCCTGGCCTTGAGGAAATCGAGCACGCGGAACTGGTGGACTTCCGGCCTGAGCAGAATCTGCGGCGGGTGCGCCCGGCGCTTCATTTCGATGATCGACTGCATCATCAGCTGGCTTGCACCGAACATCATGTCGATGGTCGCCGGGGCCTGGCCTGGAACTCCGGAGGGCAGGCCTACCACATCCACGCCGATGACGATGTCAGCCAGCCCGGCCAGCTGATCGAACGGCACCGGATTGAAAATGCCGCCATCGATCATGATTGTCCCGTCAAGCAGCACCGGCCGGAAAACGGCCGGGATGGCGGCGGACGCAGCAATCGCCGGGCGCAGTTCGCCCTTGGTGCACACCACTTCGCAATGCCCGTAGTAGTCGGTGACCATGATCCTTGCAGGGATGATCAGGTCTTCGAAGGTCCGCGCCACGGTATCGGGCAGGAAGGCATCAAGGATCCGCTCGACGTTGAACTGCCCGAGACGCAATCCGCCCTCCATGGCGTCCTTGACGCCGCGGGGGCGGGCCGCCTGCCAGATCCGGCTGAAGGCCTTTGTCGGCTTTCCGATGGTCTCCAGGGTGTGGGCGCGGATTTCCTCGCCGGACAACCCCGAGGCCATGGCTGCGCCCATGATCGCACCGATCGAGGATCCCGCTATCGCCACCGGCCTGATCCCCATCGCATCGAGGGTTTCGATGATATGGATGTGGGCAATTCCGCGCGCGCCGCCGCCGCCGAAGGCGACCGCAACCGTTGGTTCGGAAAAACGGGCTGGCAGATCAGGGTCAGCTGTCTTGGTCTTGCTCATTGTCGAAACTGCTTTCCAAAGGCCGGTGCTGCGGCGCGCGATCATCAGACAGGGCCGCGGCATCATAGCGGAAGAACCGCATCACCGTGTCACCGAATGCGCGGCTGTCGAGAAGCTGAAAGGAGTGTCCCGGATCCGGTTCTGCCGCGGCCTCTTCCTCGAGCACGACAAGGGCGCCATCGCCGATCCAGCCGCCGCGCGCCGCCGATTGCAGCGCCCGCTCGCCCAGCCCCTTGCCATAGGGCGGATCGACAAAGACCAGATCAAACGGACCCATCGTGCCAGCCGCGCCAAGCTTGCAGGCGTCGCGGCGAAAGATCCGCGCCCGGCCCTGCAGTCCGAATGTCTCGATGTTCTTCTGGATCAGCCCTCGGCCCTCGACGCCGCTCTCGACAAACAGCGCCGACCGGCATCCCCGCGACAGCGCCTCGATCCCCACGGCCCCGGTGCCGGCAAAAAGGTCAAGCACGCGCGTTCCGGCAAGGGCTTCGGGATAGGCGTGGCTCAGGATGTTGAACAGGCTCTCGCGGCTCCGGTCGGTAGTCGGCCGGATGGCTTGCGTTTTCGGTGCGGCAAGGGTTCTGCCGCGGAATTCACCGCCGACGATCCGCACCAGGTCCACGTCCCTTGCCGGAAGCGGGCTTGCCGGACCGGTTGTCTGCCGACGGGCGTCCGCCCGATGAAGGCTTGCCCTTGGCCTTTGACGGACCATCGAAGGCCCTGGTTCCGGATGGTTTGCCGGATGGCTTCATGCCCGGCTTGCCGCCGGAGCTCTTGAACTCGCGGGGCGGCCGGGCTTCGTCAGCCTCTCTTGGCGGGCGCGGCTTGGCGCGCCCCTTGGGAAAGCTGCCGCGGCGTTTGTCTGCACGTTCATCCGCGCGGGCAGGTTTGCGGGCGGATTGTTCCGCACCACTCTCGGCATCGCCCTTGTTCTTCTCGTTGACCGGGCGGGCGCCGGGCGCCATCCAGACATTGGAGGCGCGGCTGCGCTGGACAAAGCTGCGCTTGGCGGGTTTGCCACCGGGCTCCTCGTTGCGGCCTCCCGCCGACCGTTCTGCCTTTGGCGCGCCAAACGGTTTGCGATCTGAGCGCTCCCGGTCGGGGCCCCGATCGCGATCCCGATCCTTGCCAAACGGCTTGCCATCGCGGGCGGGGCGTCCCGGCTTGGTGTCGAGACGCGCGCGGGCGCGCTCGGTTTTCTCCGAACTCGAGATCCATTCGCGCTGCGCCGGTTTGGCGGCGGGCTTGGGTTTGGCCTCGGCCTTGGGCGGCGCGACATGCTCGCTCAGCGGCGCATCGAAATTGGCGCCGGATTCCTCGATCATGCGCTCGCCGAGTTGCTCGCGCAGCGTCCGGCTCTTGATTTCGACAACATCGCCTTCGCGGATTTCGCCAAGCTGAAAGGGTCCGAATGAGATACGGATCAGGCGATTCACATCGAGGCCGAGCGCACCGAGCACATTCTTGATCTCGCGGTTCTTGCCTTCGCGCAACCCCATGGTGATCCAGACGTTGTGACCCTGCTTGCGGTCCAGCGTGGCTTCGATGGCGCCGTAGAGCACGCCTTCGACGGCTATGCCGTCCTTGAGCTCGTCAAGTCTTGCCTGATCAATGTCACCATAGGCGCGAACCCGGTAACGCCGCAGCCAGCCGGTCTGGGGCAGTTCAAGCGTCCGGGCGAGACCGCCATCATTGGTCAGGAGCAGGAGGCCCTCGGTGTTGATATCGAGCCGGCCGACAGTCATGACGCGCGGCAGATGCTTGGGCAGCCTATCGAACACCGTCTCGCGGCCCTCGGGATCCTTGTTGGTCGTCACCAGCCCGGCAGGCTTGTGATAGACCCAGAGCCGGGTGCGCTCGATGCCGGCGATCTCCTCGCCATCGACTTCGATACGGTCGGACAGCGACACCACGACCGCCGGGGACTCAAGCGTCTTGCCGTTCACCTTGATGCGGCCTTCGGCAACCATCCGTTCGGCATCGCGGCGTGATGCGACGCCGGCGCGCGCCAGGATCTTGGCAATGCGACCGCTTTCGGTGGCGCTGTCTGCCGTGTCCGGTATTGCCTTGTCCGACTTCGGCTTTCCGCGTTTGGGCTTGTCTTGTTCTGTCATTTGTTGTTTGCCTGCCTCTGCAGCGCGTTCCGCGTTCCTTCGGGGATCGCACGGGCACTGTAACATGTTTGGTTTGGCGATACGTCGTTCGACAGATCGGTTCTGTTGTCATGGGGTATGGCCGCTTAGATCGCTGTCTAGCAGGTTGGACGTGCCGGGTTAAGGGGTTTCATGCATGGTCTTGTTGCGACCGGAATTTCGATGATCAGCAAGGGTTATATGGATCTGGCGCTCGAGGAGGCGCGGGCGGCAGCCGATCGTGGCGAGGTTCCGGTTGGCGCAGTGATCGTGCGCGACGGCGTTGTGCTGGCGCGCGCAGGCAACCGCACGCGCGAATTCAACGACGTCACGGCGCACGCCGAAATCCTCGCTATCAGGGAGGCCGCAACCAAGCTGGCAAGCGAACGTCTGACCGACGCCGATCTCTACGTCACGCTCGAACCCTGCACCATGTGCGCGGCCGCGATCTCGTTTGCCCGGTTGAGACGGGTCTATTTCGGGGCGGAGGACGAAAAAGGCGGGGCAGTGACAAGCGGCGTGCGGTTTTTCAACCAGCCCACGTGCCACCACGCGCCGGAGATCTATCCCGACATCGCTTCAGACGACGCCATGCAACTGCTGAAAGGCTTCTTCCGGGATCGCCGCTGAATTGCCCGATTCAGACAGGCAAGCGGTTATCGCTGTCCATGGGCTCAGCCCGGCACTCCGCTTCAAAGCGATAGAAGCAGCTTACCAGGGCCACCATTTCCGCTGGCCTGTGCCGGCCTTCTTCGCCTCTTCCTTCCAGCGCGCTTCCTTCGCGCGCTCGGATTCACCGAGTTCGCCGATCGGGGCGGTCTCCGCCGGCTGGCGGTAGGCAAGGGGCGGATCGGACAGGAACCGGCGACGATCGGAATAGGCGCCCGACTGGATTTTCCGCGCTTCCTGATAGGCCTTGCGCTGCGCCGCTGCCCCGGTGACAGGTGGCGCCGCTTCGGCCGCACGGACAGACAACCGGGGCCCTGCCTGGCGTTTTCCGACTTCCGGCCTGGCCAAGGGAGATGAGTAGGCCGTGTTTCCGGAATTGGCGTCGGCCTCGGCCAACAGGCGCTGGCGGGTTTGCTCGGGCGATTCCACCCATGCCGGGTTGTTTTCGGCGAGGTTCTGCTGTGGCGCAGGAAGATCCGCGGTCTCCGCCGGCTTAACAATTGCAGGGCGTGGCGTGTACTCTATTTCCGCCCCTTTTCTCGGGGCTCCGATCGACGCGATGTTGCCGATATCATCCACCAGCTGCGCGGTGGACGTCTTGTCGGTGCCATAGGTCGGGCCCAGGCAACCCGACAACGCCAGGCTTGCGGCAATGAGTGCGCCTATGGTCACGCCGGCGCGATACTCGATCTTCATTGTCATGCACAGGATCCCGTTTCGGACAGTCGCTTGGATTTCATTCTGCTTATCGCCGCACAATCCGGCCATTTTCAGGCAGGGTTTTACCGGATTGGGACAACAAGGGCAATTGACCCAAGGAAAATTGCCCCTGAACCGGTTTTGAAGCCGCCGGATCCCGGACAACCGGGGTCCGGCGGAAAATCACAACCGTCCCAGCGCCTTAAGTTCGTGCAGGGCGGCGGCGTCGCGGGCCGAAACATCGGGAAACTCCGGGTCGGAGCCGACATCGTCGGTGATCCGCCAGGAGCGGGCACATTTCGTCCCCTCGGCAAGGGCGGGAACAACCGCAACCGCGCCGACCTCATCGATGCGGAAGGCATCACCTGGCCCCTCGCCGGTCTCGACGCGGACGCCCGACGTGATGCAGATCTCGGCAAAGTCGCTGTCACCGACCGCTTCGACCAGTGCCGGATCGGTGATGTAGACGACCGGTGCGGCTTCCAGCGACGAACCGATGCGCTTTTCACGGCGCTCGATTTCCAAAGCGCCGGTGACGACGCGGCGCACGGTGCGGATCTTCTTCCACTTGGCGGCAAGCGCCTCATCACGCCAGGCGCCGGGCACCTCGGGGAACTGTTCGAGGTGAACCGATTCGGCATCCGGCTTGTGGGAGAGCCAGGCTTCTTCCATGGTGAAGGGCAGCATCGGCGCCAGCCACGTCACCAGGCAATCGAAGATGGTGCGGATGACCTGCAGGGATGCCCGGCGGCGCAGGCTCGACGGCGCATCGCAATAAAGCGCATCCTTGCGGATGTCGAAATAGAAGGCCGAGAGTTCGATGTTGGCAAAATCGGTCAGCGCCCTTGAAATGCGCTTGAAATCGAAATTGTCATAGCCGGTGCGCACCAGCTGATCTAGCTCGGAGAGCCTGTGCAGCATCAGCCGCTCGAGTTCGGGCATGGACGACGGGTCGATGGCTTCACCGCCATCATGCGCCAGCGTGCCGAGCATCCAGCGGATGGTGTTGCGCAGCTTGCGGTAGGCGTCGATGTTGGTCTTGATCACCGTTTTGCCGAGGCGCTGATCTTCCCAATAGTCGGTATTCATCACCCACAGGCGCAGGATGTCGGCGCCGGACTCCTTCATGATGTCCTGCGGGAACACCTGGTTGTTCAGCGATTTCGACATCTTGCGGCCGTCCTCGGCCATGGTGAAACCATGGGTGATGACGGCGTCGTAGGGCGCGCGACCGCGGGTGGCGCAGCTTTCGAGCAGCGAGGAATGGAACCAGCCACGATGCTGGTCGGAGCCTTCGAGATAGACATCCGCCGGCCATTTCAGATCCGGACGATCTTCCAGCGTGAATACGTGGGTGCAGCCCGAATCGAACCAGACATCGAGAATGTCGGTGACCTGGATCCATTTCGGGTCGCTGGCGAGATTGCCGAGGAAGCGCTCGCGCGCACCTTCGGCGAACCAGGCGTCCGCGCCTTCGGCCTCGAAGGCCTCGAGAATGCGGGCGTTGACGGCTTCATCGAGAAGCACATTGCCATCGGCGTCGGCAAAGACGCAGATCGGCACGCCCCAGGCGCGCTGGCGCGAGAGCACCCAGTCGGGCCGGTCCTCGATCATGCCGCGCAGGCGGTTCTGACCGGCGGCGGGGACGAAGCGGGTGTCCTCGATGCCCTTGAGCGCGCGGGTGCGCAGCGTGGTGCCGTCGCCGAAATCCTTGTCCATGTGGACAAACCACTGCGGCGTGTTGCGGAAGATGATCGGCTTCTTCGAGCGCCATGAATGCGGGTACTCATGCTTGAGCCGGCCGCGCGAAAACAGGTTTCCGGCCTCGATCAGCGCGGTGATGACAGCCTGGTTGGCGTCGCCCTTCTTGCCCTTGTCGTCGATGACGCGGGCCGGGCCGCCTTCGCGGTCCGGGCCGAGACCCGGCGCGTCCTTGGTGTAGTAGCC
>JAHJUC010000649.1 GCA_018829385.1 Alphaproteobacteria bacterium | reverse complement strand
CCGCGAACCCAAGGCCAATGTCGAACGCTATGACGGTCTGCGCACGCAGATTGCCGGAGGCCGCCATGCGTCATGATCCTGCCAGCGGTGCCATCGTCATCATGCTTCGCAGCCTGAAGATGCACGGCATGGCGCAAGCCGTCACCGATCTCATCGATCAGGGCGCTCCGGCCTTTGAAGCAGCCATTTCTATCCTGTCGCAGCTGCTGAAGGCCGAATTGGCCGAACGAGAGGTTCGCTCCATTGCCTATCACATGAAAGCCGCACGCTTCCCGGCCTACAAAGACCTGTCCGGCTTCGACTTCGCCGCCAGCGAGATCAACGAGGCCACGGTTCGGACGCTGCATCGCTGCGAGTTCATGGACGGGGCGCATAACGTCGTCCTGATCGGCGGACCGGGCACCGGCAAGACCCATGTCGCGACCGCCCTGGGCATACAGGCCATCGAGCATCACCGCCGAAAGGTCCGCTTCTTCTCGACGATCGAATTGGTCAACGCGCTGGAACAGGAAAAGGCGAAGGGTAAGGCCGGACAGATCGCCGAAAGCCTGTCCCGCCTCGATTTGGTGATCCTGGACGAGTTGGGATACCTGCCGTTCAGCGCCTCTGGCGGTGCGCTGTTGTTCCACCTGCTGAGCAAGCTTTACGAGCGCACAAGTGTTGTCATCACCACCAACCTGAGCTTCAGCGAATGGGCTACGGTCTTTGGCGATGCCAAGATGACCACAGCCCTGCTCGACCGACTAACGCACCGTTGCCACATCCTGGAGACAGGAAACGACAGCTTCCGCTTCAAGGCAAGCTCAGCGGCAGCGACCAGAAAAAAGAAGGAGACTAACCAGGCCTTGACCTCAGCATGACCAGAAATCCATAGTCAGAAGTGGCTCACTTCTCGATGGAAAACCCGGCTCAGTTCTGAGCGAAAATCAACAAGCGAGTTTAGTGATGGAGATTTTTCGTCGCTTGGTCCTTTGAATTTGGAGCCTTCATCGATATTGCGAGGAATCGGAATGACAGGGATGAAAATGCATTCCCCCTCAGCAAAAGTGTCTAGAAAATTTAGTTTTTTGGCGTCGAGCCTCGACATGTCAAAGTCTAAGGAGTTATGGCCATAATTTAGCACGAACGTAGCACCCAAGATTGGCAAACGCATGGAAAAAGACTTTGGCTCGCCTACCTGTGATGCAATGTTTTGTGACCAGTTCCACCACGCCCTGGAAGCGGTGAATTCATTGCCTCCGTCGATATTGTATGCAAATCCCGTAGACTGAATCGTTAGCCGGAAAATGGCTCCGCTGAAATCATCGACGCATCTCACAGTGAAAGGCGGTTTTGGAACTTGAGATGCTTCAACTGATGCGGGGATAAACGCCAGTAGCGCAAAATGCAGAAGCGATAATTTCATTTTCATAACCGTTATCTTGTTGTTGATTAAATTATCCCGACTTGGTCTGCTTACATAGGCCGGGGAGCCAATGGAGGTTGCGACCTCCTGCATCTACCGAGATAGGCTACGCTTGGCCTGCCCCCAAGGGGTGATCCGGTTTCAATGTTAGTGCATGCTCTGCCTTACCGCTACCGCCGGAGTTGAAGTCGGCCCGTTGTCGCGATGCCACATGATGGCTTTAGGTGGTGGCGAGTAATTCCTATCGGGTTCTCTTTTGGGGGCTTAGCGGAGGGAAAGCTAATGTTCTAGTTTCCCTAAGGCTCGAGCCGTTATGGTGGGTGGGTTATTGCGAGAGGAAAATTGGGCAGGTGGTTTGCCAATCATCGAACCCAAGCGGGGGAATGGTTCCCGTCCTTCATGACAGTCGCAAGCTCGCGGTCGGTTGTATATGGTGCCGAAAGCTGGTACCTTTTGGTCACTATTCGTTGAGTGGAAATTAAGCAAAAACAATGAGTTATGGGGGAGGTCAGCATTTCCCTCTCCCGCTACCAACGATATCGTTCTGCTTCAGGTGATCATGTCATTTCAGGCGCTGGTCAGACCGGGCGCGGATGGACTCTGGTGCCAATCCGGGTGTCATGCATCGTGAGTGCAACGCCAAGTCCCCGGTCTTCCCTCAAAAACAGGATCTCTGGCTGGATGTGCGGCCACGGGCCCAGATGGACGTGATCGGTTGACGCTCCGCGGCCTTGCCGAAGGGAGCGAGCCGCTCGATATCGAGCAGTGTTCTCAACACATCATAGTGGTCAATCCGTTCGGAATAGTGACCGGGCTTGACGTGTGCCCCGTAAAACAGCGTGAAAATGTGATTTCCGAAAAGGAAGAAGGCTTCGTCAAAGGTCACGATGAGCAGGCTGTTGTTGTGCACGGCCCAGCGGGCATAGGGGGCAATTTGCGCCTCGATCCATTTGTCGGCCCGGGCAACGGACCCATCGTGCATGTCATTGTTGTTGTCGGGAATGACAAAGGAGACGGCAGGCAGTTTTGAGAAGGCCGCGGGAAACTGCTCCATCCGGCGCTCTGTCCCGCGCGCGTCGGCAAAGGATTCCCATGGCCTGTGCTTTCGGGGGGTCTTCTTCTCGACGAAACCGGCAAAGGACTTGCGAGCGTGAGCCAGGGCGGTGGCGATATTCGGGCCATCGAGGTCGTGCTTCAGGTCGTCCGCCACATTGTGCGTGGAGCCGCTGAACAGGGCCAGATAGTTTGGCTGGCTGGGGCGGGCCACCCCGAAGGAATTTGTCATCAAGGCGCCGCATTCCGCGAGGCGATTCAAAAAGGGTGCATTCTTGTTGCGGTAAATCCGGTTGAAGGGCCGGTTTTCCAGAACAAGAATGACCACATGGCTGAAGCCGGGGGTGACAGCTTTTTGCACCTGAGACGCGGTTGCGTTGTCCATGGCTGCAATGAGCATGGCGGCTGTCATGATATGTCTCAGGATTGTCCGGATCGCCTTCAATTTACGTTTCTTTCCGATGTCCAAGTGTTGCGTGGCGTGTTTTTGTTCGAGCGTCGTCGATGGAAAACCTGTTCCTGAAGGCATTCCTCGCCAAAAAGAGCCAACCGAATGGAGATGGCGCCGGAGCATCTAAAGGAACTCAGTGGTTTCAGACCAACCGGCAACATGTGAATCCAGTTCGATTGCACGGAAAAAGCCGAAAGCGGCGATCAGTCATCGTCAAAACAGCCGCACAGAAGCTTCCTCGATTGGCGTTGATGCCAGAATAGCGGGCTTTCATCCCAATCCATTGACTTCGATCAACCGGGAGAGACCATTGGCAAATTATACCATGATGCACTGACATCCGGTGGGCCCAAGGCAATGCTGAAATTCGTGAGTCCATTTGTCCTGCTTGTCTTGCTCTCCGCCTGCTCGCTCACGACGGATCAGGAGAAACAGCACGGACACCACCGCCCGCTGCCTCCTCCTGTGCGCGAAATCGGGATGGTTCTTCACAATCTGCAATTTTCGACCGGCATTTATGCGCTCCAGGTTGCCACGCACGAAGGCCGGAAAGACCAGATGCCGGTCGACGAGCAGCTGAAACTGCCTGACGGGAATGTGGCGTCGGTAACATGGCTCGGCCACTCTTCCAGCCTCATCCACATCGGCGGAATGAATATCCTGACCGACCCGGTCATCCTGGGCGGATCGCTGGACAGCCCGCTTCCAGTCCGCCTCGTTCCGCCGCCGCTCAAGGTCCGTGAGCTTCCGCAGATCGATGTGATCCTTCTCTCGCACGGCGACTATGACCACCTGAACCTTCCGACCATGCGTGCGCTTGCCAAGCGTTTCCCGGGCGCCACCATTCTCGCGCCCGGGGCAATCACCGCTCCGCTGAAGCCTATGGGTTTCTCCGATATCCGGGAACTTGCCGCCGGACAAAGCGGCACGCTTGGAGGCCTCACCTTCCTGGCGCAGCCGGCACAGCACCGGACCCGCCGCAGTTTGCTGGGGGTCAAGAACGGCGAAGCGCTCTCGTGGATCGTCACGGACGGACAAAGCCGGATCATATTCATCGGCGATACCGGCTACAGCCCGGTTTTTTCGCGGATCGGAGAACGTCACGGGCCTTTTGATGCCGCACTCATCCCTATCGGGGCTTTCGAACCGCGGGACCTCGTGAACGACATGCATGCGACGCCTGAAGAGGCGGCCCGGATTGCCCGCGACCTGAAGGCGCGGATCGCCATCGGTATCCATTGGGGTACATTTGCCTTCTCTGCCGAAAGCTCCGACGATGCCAAGGGCCGCTTTCTCGCAGCTGGCGGTCACGGGTCGAAAACCACGGTTCTGAGACCCGGCGAGACCCTGACGCTGCGCCGCGAATAGGCGGGACAAGGACTCGCAAATTTATAGCCGGCAGCCATCTCACGCCCCCCGTTTGTCTGGTTCACGGATGGTCAGTCACATCAGCTGAGCGAAGCCGGAGCGCAGTGACCACAGTCATCCGCATCGCAGCGCAGCGCAATACCCATCCCGGAAGGTCGGTAATACCGAAGAGAAGCGGTCATTGACGACCCGCGCCAGAATGGCTGTTTGCAAAAATAATATAGTATGATTTTCTAGCCGCCGGGCAGGAGCCCTGATTTTGGGAGAAAAACATGATTTCGAAGAAAGCTCTCGTTGGAGCGGGTGTACTCGCGTCCATGCTTATGATGTCGTCCAGTGTTATGGCGCAGACCGTCGGCTTTTGTGCGGAGGCGGGCGACCGCGAAAGAGCCCTCCCCACTCCCGATCTCCCCTACCGTGTCGGAGACCGGATCAGGGATTGCAGGGTGTAGACCAGGACGGCGATGCCAACGGCGCCCAGCGTTGCGACGCCCAAGAGCACGATCAGGTCGATCGGGCCGCCGATGTCGCTGAAGCCGGAATTGGTGATCATCTGCACGAACAACACGGCGGCGATGGCGCCGAAGGGCATCGACAGCTGCGCCAGCAGGAACTTGCGCATCGACATCGAGCGGTCGCGGATAAGCACGTAGAGATAGGCGACGGTGATCACCACGGCGGCAACCACCATGGCCCAGAACAGGCCGCGGCCGAAGATCTCCTCGAAGACGGCGATCAGGGTGGTGAAGGTCAGGTCTTTCATGATGCTCTCCTCAGGCCTTGCCGCGCAGCATGGCGTTGTAGGTGGCCTTCAGCGCCACTTCCTTCATCAGCCAGCTGATCCACAATTCCTCCAGCGGCGCGATGATGCCGGGGAAGGAGGGGGTGAGATTGTTCTTGTAATCGAACTCGATGAGCATGGCGCGGCCGACGCGGGTGATCAGCGGGCAGGAGGTGTAGCCGTTGTAGCTTTCGGTTCCCTGCCGGCCGTCGATGGCTGCGACCAGGTGGTCCTCGACCACCGGAACCTGCCACTTGACCGAGGCCGCGGTCTTGCCCTTGGGCACGCCGGCGACATCGCCGAGCGCGAAGATCTCCGGGTAGCGCAGATGCCTGAGCGTCTGCTTGTCGACTTCCACCCAGCCCTGGTCGGTCCACTTGTCGGCCCAGGACAGGCCGGACTGCCGGATCACGTCGGGGGCGCGCTGCGGCGGGATGACATGCAGGTAGTCGTATTCGAGCTCGGTGTCGCCGTAGGGGGTGGTGAAGGTGGCGCGCTGGCTGCCGGGCTCGATGGACTTGAGCACATGGCTGTAGGCGGGCGTGATGCCGCGGTCTTCGAACAGCATCCGCACCTTTTCCGAGACGATCGGCACGCCGAAGAGGCTCTGGTTGTTGGCGGCGTAGATGATCTCGGTCTTGCCGGCATTGCCGGCGGTGCGGGCGATGTCGTCGATCAGAAAGGTGTGCTTGAGCGGCGCGCCTGCGCATTTCATCTCGGTCGCCGGACGGGTGAAGATGCCGACGCCGCCCTCTTCGGTGAATTTCGACGCGGCCTGCCAGGTGCGTGCGGCATAGTCGGGGCCGGCATAGAGCGCGCCGATGCCGTTCGAGCCGACGAGGTCGAGCGAGAAGCCCTCGATGGCGTCATGATCGAGAACCAGGCCGGGGGCGACGACGAGAAAGTCATAGTCGAGCTTCTGGCCGCCGGAGGTGGTCACGGTGCGGGTCTCGGGGTCGATGCCGGCGGCGGCCTCGTTGATGTAGGTGATGCCGCCGGGCAGCCAGTCGGTGGTCCTGCTCTGGGTGTAGGATGCGGGTTTCAGCCCCGCGGCGACCAACGACAGGCCGGGCTGGTAGAGGTGGTCCTTGCTGGGGTCGAGAATGGTGATCGCGGCGCCATCGAGCCGGTTGACCAGGCGGTTGACCAGGGCCGTGCCGCCGGCGCCCGCGCCGATGACGACAATGCGCGCCGATGTCTTGACCGGAGCCGAGCGGGCCGGGCCGCCAAGGGTTGCGGCGGCCACGCCGGTTGCGGCGAGGCCGAGGAACATGCGCCGCGAGGGGGCGAAATCTGAATGGGTCATCCGGGGTTTCCTCCAAAATTATCCTGTATCTGTGCCACAGGTTTTGGCGGCGAAAATTGATCTGAGTCAAAATACATTCGTATATTTAAATTCTTTTATGGATGCCACGCGCCGCAGCCGCGAAAGCCAGGCCGCTCTCCGGCCTTTGCGGCTTGCGCCGGAATGGCTGTTTACAAAAATAATATAGTATGATTTTTTAACCCTCGGGCAGGAGCCCTGAATTTGGGAGGAAAACATGATTTCGAAGAAAGCTCTCGTTGGAGCGGGTGTACTCGCGTCCATGCTTATGATGTCGTCCAGTGTTATGGCGCAGACCGTCGGCTTTTCGCAGATCGGTTCGGAGTCCGGCTGGCGCGCCGCCGAGACCACGCTGACGCTGCAGCAGGCCAAGGAACGCGGCATCGACCTGAAGTTTGCCGATGCGCAGCAGAAGCAGGAAAACCAGATCAAGGCGCTGCGCTCGTTCATCGCGCAGGGCGTCGACGCGATCCTGATCGCACCGGTGGTCGCCACCGGCTGGGATTCGGTGCTCGAGGAAGCCAAGGAAGCCGAAATCCCGGTGATCCTGCTCGACCGCATGGTCGATTCGTCCAAGGACCTCTACCTTACCGCGGTCGGCTCCGACCTCGTGCATGAAGGCAGCGTCGCCGGCCAATGGCTGGTCGATGAACTCGCCGGCAAGGACTGCAACGTGGTCGAGCTGCAGGGCACCACCGGCTCGTCGCCGGCGATCGACCGCAAGAACGGCTTCGAACAGGCGATCAGCGGTCATGCCAACATCAAGCTGATCCGCAGCCAGACCGGCGACTTCACCCGCACCAAGGGCAAGGAAGTGATGGAAAGCTTCCTCAAGGCCGAGGACGGCGGCAAGAACATCTGCGCGCTCTACGCCCACAATGACGACATGGCCGTCGGCGCCATCCAGGCGATCAAGGAAGCCGGCCTGAAGCCCGGCTCGGACATCCTGGTGGTCTCGATCGACGCGGTCCCGGACATCTTCCAGGCGATGGCGGCGGGCGAAGCCAACGCGACGGTGGAACTGACCCCGAACATGGCCGGTCCGGCCTTCGACGCGCTGGCCGCCTACATGAAGGACGGCACCATGCCGCCGAAGTTCATCCAGACGGAGTCCAAGCTCTACACCCAGGCGGACGATCCGCAGGCGGTCTACGAGCAGAAGAAAGATCTCGGCTACTGAGATCAGCCATATGGCGGCCGGAGCCAGTCTCCGGCCGCCTTTTTGGTTCTGGACCCGAAGTGCCTTATTGTGCGCACCGGGGATGACGAGTTCTAGAAAATCGGGAGGCCCAGATGCCGCAGGGCGATGCCAGGCAGCCGCTGCTTCGCGCGCGGGGCGTGCGCAAGACATTTCCAGGCACCATCGCGCTTGACGGGGTGGATTTTTCGCTTGAAGCGGGCGAGGTGCACGCCCTGCTCGGAGAAAACGGCGCCGGAAAATCCACGCTGATCAAGTGCCTGACCGGGGCCTACCGGCGCGATGGCGGCGACATCCTGCTCGACGGCGTCAGCATTGATCCGAAGGGAACGCTCGACGCGCAGGCGCACGGCATCGGCACGGTCTACCAGGAAGTCAACCTGCCGCCCAATCTGAGCGTTGCGGAAAACCTGTCGCTCGGCCACCAGCCGACGCGGCTCGGCATGATCTCGGTCAAGGCCATGAACGCCCGCGCCCGCGAGGTGCTGTCGCAATACGGGCTTGATATCGACGTAACGCGCACGCTCGAGAGCTATTCGGTGGCGGTGCAGCAGGTCATCGCAATTGCCCGCGCGGTGATGCTGTCGGGCAAGGTGCTCATTCTCGACGAGCCGACGGCAAGCCTTGATCACCACGAAGTCAGGATGCT
>JAHJUC010000648.1 GCA_018829385.1 Alphaproteobacteria bacterium | reverse complement strand
CCAGCTGGTCCGCTCCCGGCTGTCGGACGACGGTGTCTTCCTGATGAATGTCATCGACTTCCCCGAGCGCCTGCAGGCGCTGAGCGCCATTGCGGCAACGCTGCAGTCGGTGTTTGCGAGTGTCGAGATCTGGACGCTGGAAAGCTTGCCCACTCCCGGCGAGCAAAGGGTGTTCGTTCTGGTTGCCGCGGACAAGCCGACAGGGTTTTCCGTGGTCACGGCTGCAGCCCCTGACCTGACGCGCTTCGCGGCCATGGCGCAAAGTTTCACCGACCGTCTGGTGGCGCGTAGTTCACCCGCGATCCTGACCGACGACTACGCCCCGATCGACCGGCTTCTGGGCGGGCATTTTTGAACCGGCGACACGCGGCTCGCAGCATGAAAAGTCGTCTGATCCGCATGGTCTTGCGTTTGCCTGGGCTAGCGCCGCCACAGGGTGTTCTGCTCATGCTTCATGATTGTCGTGCGCAGGTTGGAGAACTCCGCATCGATGAAGCGGCGGAACCGCCTGACGGACGGACGGTCGCTCTGCAGCGGGTTCCACATCTGGCCCAGGCTCCGCTCCGGATGGTTGATCCGGATCGGCAGCGCCGCAAGCGCCTGCTGACGGCGCAGCATGAAGACCACGGAGTAGGGCAGAACGGTCAACGCGTCCGAGCGGGTCAGGATGTTGATGATTGAAGCCAGCGTTCCGCCCGAGAAACTCACCTTGAAATCGGTCATGCCGATGCCCGCCAGAATGCTTCGCAGATCCTGATACAACGGACTTTCAACCGGTGGCGCGATCCAGGGGTAAGGCGCGATCTCGGATAGACGCAACGAGGGTTTGCCGGCCAGCGGATGGGTGGGGGAGCAGGCAATCACGTTGCGCCCGTCAAGCAAGGCGGAGAATTCGAGTGTCTCGGGCAGGGCAGCCGGATCCATCGGGCAGATGGCGACATCGAGCGCGCCGCTGTCGAGCTGCCGCGAAAGGTCCGCCGCATAGGCGTAGGATTGCTCGATGCGGATTTCGGGATAGGCACGCTGGAACTCGGCGATCATGCCGGAAATGACGCCATCCATGAAGAACGGCGTCCCGCCGACCCGCACCACGCCGGACTTTCCGTCGACATAGCGCCTGACCAGCGCGGAAGCGGTCTGATTGGCGGCAAGCACCTTGCGGCCCTCCACCGCCAGCGCCTGGCAAAGATCGGTGGGTTGAAGCGGCCGCCGGTTCTTCTCGAACAGCCGCGCGCCGACGCGGGCCTCGAGCATGGCGACAGTGCGCGAAACGCTCGGCTGGGATTTCCCAAGCGCCTCGGCCCCCTCGGTGAGACCGCCATGGTCGACAATGGCTGCGATGATCTCCAGGTGGCGCGAGTCTATCTTCATAACCCCAAGTTATATTATCTCGCAGCAATTGGATCAAGATACCCATCCTGGCGTGATAGAACCGTTCCTGAGCCCACGGACCAGAGGAGACGGTCGGCGGGCGCGGGGAGGCTTGATGTCGTATTTTCAGCCCAGCTTTGACGCCCGGAGTGCCGCGGTCCGTGTCCGCTTCGGCGCCGGTATCCGTCACAAGCTTGCCGACGAGATCGGTCGCCTGGGCTGCCATCGCGCGCTGATCCTGTCGACACCGCCGCAAGCCGATGGCGCCATGCAGTTGGCAGCAGACCTGAAAGGGCTGGCGACGGGCGTTTTCACCCGCGCGGCCATGCACACGCCGGTAGCAGTGACCGATGATGCCCTGGCGCATGCCCGCTCCGTCGACGCCGATTGCCTTGTTGCGCTTGGCGGTGGTTCCACGACGGGCCTCGGCAAGGCCATCGCCTACCGGACCGATCTTCCCCAGATCGTCATTCCGACCACTTATGCCGGTAGCGAGGCGACGTGGATTCTGGGGCAGACCGAAAACGGCGTCAAAACCACTCTGACCGACCCGAAAGTCCAGCCCGAAGTCATTCTCTATGACGCCGAGCTGGTGCGCACGCTGCCCGTGGACATGACGGTGACCAGCGCGCTCAACGCCATGGCCCATGCGGCGGAAGCGCTCTACGCCGAAAACCGCAACCCGATGTCGACCATGCTCGCCATCGAGGGGTTGAGGGCCTTTGCCGCGGCCCTGCCCAGGGTGATCGAAAATCCAGAGGATCTCGATGCCCGCGGCGAAACCCTCTACGGTGCCTGGCTCTGCGGCACCGTGCTCGGACAGGTCGGCATGGCCCTGCATCACAAGCTCTGCCACACGCTGGGCGGTTCCTTCGACCTGCCGCACGCCGAAACCCACGCCGTGGTGCTGCCGCACGTGATCGAATACAATGCGCTCGCGGTTCCGGACCTGCTGGCACCGGTGACGGAGATCTTTGGAGGCTCCAGTCCCGGTCGGGCGCTGTTTGATTTTGCCAGGTCCATGGGCGCGCCGACTGCCCTTCGAGACCTCGGGCTCAAGCGCGACGACATCTCCAAGGCCGCGGACCTGGCGACGCGCAAACCCTACTGGAATCCGCAACCGGTCACCCGGCCGGCAATCGATGAGCTGTTGCTGGCCGCCTGGGCTGGAGACCCGCCGGCCGCATAGGGAACTACTCTTTGTCATCAATCATTGGGAGGAAGCCATGATTACTCGCCGCACACTTCTGAAGACGACCGCCGCAACCGGCTTGACGCTCGCAGCCGGAGGCTTGGCCGCACCCGCCATCGCGCAAGGCGCCAGGATCAAGCTTGGCTATGTCAGCCCTCAATCCGGACCGCTTGCGGCCTTTGCCGAGGCCGACAATTTCATCCTGTCCAATTTCAGCGCTTCAGACGTTGCCAAGAACTTCGAGGTGATCGTCAAGGACAGCCAGTCGAACCCGAACCGTGCCGCCGAAGTAGCCAAGGAACTGATCGTCGATGACGAAGTCGACATGATCCTGGTTGCCTCGACGCCCGAGACCACCAACCCGGTCGCCACAACCGCGGAAGCCGAGGGTATTCCGGTGATCTCGACGGTTGCGCCCTGGCAGCCGTGGTTTATCGGCCAGCAGGGAAACCCCGGTGCACCGGACAGCTGGCAGCCGTTTGACTACGCCTATCACTTCTTCTGGGGGCTGGAAGACGTGATTTCCGTGTTCACCGCCATGTGGGGCCAGCTTGAGACCAACAAGCAGGTCGGTGGCCTGTTCCCCAATGACGGCGACGGCAATGCCTGGGGCGATCCCAATGTCGGCTTCCCGCCGGTGCTCGACAAGCTCGGCTACGGCCTTGTCGATCCGGGGCGCTACCAGAACCTGACCGACGATTTCTCGGCCCAGATCAATGCCTTCAAGCAGGGCAATGTCGAAATCGTCACCGGCGTCCCGATCCCGCCGGACTTCACCACCTTCTGGAACCAGGCCAAGCAGCAGGGCTTCAATCCCAAGGCCGCGTCCATCGGCAAGGCGATCCTGTTCCCGCAGGCCGTCGAGGCGCTGGGCGATGCGGGCAACAACCTGTCTTCGGAAGTCTGGTGGTCGCCAAGCCATCCGTTCAAATCGTCGCTCAACGGGCTGACGGCCGGTGAAGTGGCCGCCGCCTATTCCGAAGCCACCGGCAAGCAGTGGACCCAGCCGATCGGCTTTGTCCATGCGCTGTTCGAACTGGCGACCGACGTCATGGGCCGGGTCAGCGACGCTGGCGACAGCGACGCGGTGGCCCAGGCCATCGCCGCCTCCAACCTTGCAACCATCGTCGGACCGATCGCCTTTGACGGCAAGGGACTGCCGCCGTTTGCCGCCAGGAACATCTGCAAGACCCCGCTGGTCGGCGGCCAGTGGCGGCTGAAGGACGGCGGCGGCTACGATCTTGTCATCGTCGACAACTCCGACCAGCCATCGATCCCGACCGGCGGCACGATGCAGCCGATCGTCTGATCCCGAGACTGGCTGGCCTGGGCACTATCCCGCCCGGGCCAGCGTCCTTTTCCATTCAAGCAGCGGTTCAAATGGCCATTCTTGCCCTCAAAAACGTGTCGAAAAGCTTTGGCGCCCTGAAGGTGACCGACGATGTCAGCTTCGAGGTCCCCGAAGGCCAGGCGCTGGGCATCATCGGCCCCAACGGCGCCGGCAAGTCGACGCTGTTCAACCTGATCACCGGAAACATCTCCGCGGACAGCGGCACGGTGGAGTTTCTTGGCCGCGATGTGACCCGGACGCTGGCGCGGCAGCGATGCCTCGCGGGCATCGGGCGCTCGTTCCAGATCCCGCAGCCGTTTTCCAAGCTGACCGTCTACGAAAACCTGCTGGTTGCAGCCACCTTTGGCCGGGATCGCAGCGAACGGGAGGTCGCCCAGACCTGCGCGGTCATCCTCGAACGCACGGAATTGATCGCAAAGGCGAACCAGCCGGCCGGCGGGTTGTCGCTGCTCGAGCGCAAGCGGCTCGAGCTGGCGCGCGCCATGGCCACCCACCCGAAGCTGCTGCTGCTCGATGAAATCGCCGGCGGCCTGACCGATGGCGAATGCCAGTCGCTGATCGAGACCATCAAGGCGATCCATGCCGAGGGCGTCACCATCATCTGGATTGAGCACGTGCTGCATGCGCTCAACTCGGTTGTCGAGCGGTTGCTGGTGCTGGATTTCGGAAGGGTGATCGGCATCGGCGAGCCGGCGGCCATCATGGAGTCCAAAGAGGTCCGGGAAATCTACCTGGGGATCGACATATGACGGCGCTGCTCGAGACCCGCGGCCTGACCGCGCGGTACGGGGATTTCCAGGCACTGTTCGGTGTCGACCTGGTGCTGGATGAAGGCGAGACCATCGCCATCATCGGCTCCAATGGCGCGGGCAAGACAACGCTGATGCGCTCCATCGCCGGCGTGCTGAGAAATCCGGTCGACGGCATCCGTTTCGAGGGACGCGCCATTGGCGACCGGCCGGCGGACGAAATCATGGCGATGGGCATTGCCATGGTGCCGGAGGGCCGGAAGCTGTTTCCGTCATTGAGCGTCGAGGAGAACCTGCAGATCGGCGCCTATGGCCGCCAGACCGGCGGCTACTGGTCGCTGGAGACGGTCTACGAGCTGTTCCCCGTGCTGAAGGAACGCCGCAGCAATCCCGGTACGGCTCTTTCGGGCGGGCAGCAGCAGATGGTCGCCATCGGCCGCGCGCTGATGAGCAATCCGCGGGTCCTGCTCTGCGACGAGATTTCCCTCGGGCTGGCGCCGGTGATCATCAAGGACATCTACAAGGCGGTGCCCAGGATCCGCGAATCCGGAGCCTCGATGATCGTGGTCGAACAGGATATCGGGCAGGCGATGGCTGTCGCCGACCGGGTCTATTGCATGATGGAAGGCCGGATCACCCTGACCGGCCGGCCCGGCGATCTCAGTCGCGAGGCGATCCACGACGCCTATTTCGGGGCGCAGGCATGATCTGGGTCGACACCATCCTGCAGGGCATTCTGCTTGGCGGGCTCTACGCCCTGTTCGCCGCCGGCCTGAGCCTGGTCTTCGGCATCATGCGGCTGGTCAATCTGGCCCATGGCGATCTGATCGTGCTTGGCGCCTACCTGATCCTGCTGCTGGTGACGTTGACCGGGCTGTCCCCCTTCGTTGCCGCCGCCGTCGCCATGCCCTTCATGTTCGCGCTCGGCTACGGATTGCAGAAATTCATGCTCAACCGGGTGCTGGGCGATGACATCCTGCCGCCGCTGCTGGTGACATTCGGCCTCTCCGTGGTGTTGCAGAATGCGCTTCTCGAAGGATTTTCGGCCGACAGCCAACGGATCCAGGCCGGCTCTCTGTCAACCGCGTCGATCGAAATTGCCGGCATCGGCCTTGGCGTCATGCCGCTGTTGACCTTTGGCTCGGCGCTTGTCGTGATCATCGGCCTCAACCAGCTGTTCTACCGGACCTCGCTCGGCCGGGCATTTCGCGCCACCTCCGATGACCCGACGACCGCCAGCCTGATGGGCATCAAGCCGGCCGGCATCTTTGCCAAGGCGACCGGAATCGCGATGATCATCGTCACCATCGCCGCACTCTATCTCGGCATGCGCTCGAACTTCGACCCGAGCATCGGCCCGGCGCGCCTGATCTATGCCTTCGAGGCGGTCATCATCGGCGGGCTCGGTTCGTTGTGGGGCACGCTCGCCGGCGGCGTGATCATCGGCGTTGCCCAGACCGTAGGTGCTGCGATCAATCCCGAATGGCAGATCCTGGCCGGGCACGTTGCCTTCCTGGTCGTGCTGCTGCTGCGCCCCCGCGGCCTGTTCCCGAGAGCGGTGGACTGACCATGAGCAAGCTGCCGCCAAACTACTCGGTCCAGACCCGCACCCGGGCCTCCTCGATCTCGGCAATCGTGGCGCTGGTCCTCGTCGTCGTGGCCATCGCCCTGCCGGCATTTGCCTCGCGCAGCCTGATCCAGGACATGTTCTTCATTCTCACCATGCTTGTGCTGGCCCAGTTCTGGAACCTGCTCGCAGGCTATGGCGGACTGGTCTCGGTCGGCCAGCAGGCCTTCGTCGGCATCGGCGCCTATGCGATGTTCGGGGTCGTCATCCTGCTTGGCTTCGATCCGGTTGCGTCGATCCTGATCGGCGGCATCGCCGCCCTGGTCCTGGCAATCCCGACCGCGTTCTTTGCCTTCCGCCTGCAGGGCGCCTACTTCGCCATCGGCACCTGGGTGATCGCCGAGGTGGTGCGGCTCCTGGTGGCGCAATGGAAATCGGTTGGCGGCGGCACCGGCACCTCGCTGCCAAGATCGGCGACCAGCGACATGTGGTTCACCGGAACGATCGAGACACTGTTCGATGTCAAGAGTGCGGCCGCGCGCGACATTCTCGCCTACTGGCTGGCGGTGGTGCTGGCGGTGGCCACCATCGCCGGGATCTACTGGCTGCTCAGGACCAAGCGCGGGCTCGGACTGGCCGCGGTCCGCGACAACATCGAGGCCGCCAAATCCGTCGGCGTCGATGCCGTCCGGATGAAGTGGCTCGTCTTCCTGGTCTCGGCCTTCGGCACCGGGCTCGCCGGCGGGCTGATCTATCTGCAGAAGGCGCGGATCTCGCCGGATGCCGCGTTCTCGCTGCAGGACTGGACGGCCTACGTGATCTTCATCGTCGTCATCGGCGGCATCGGCACCATCGAAGGGCCGATCCTCGGCGTGCTGGTGTTCTTCATCCTGCAGTCGCTGCTGGCCGACTATGGCAGCTGGTACCTGATGGTGCTGGGCCTGATCGGCATCGCCATCATGCTGTTTGCGCCGCGCGGGCTGTGGGGGCTGTTTTCCGATCGCACGGGCATCGAACTTTTTCCGGTGCGCCGACGCCTGACCGGCGGGCGCCTGTCCGCCACATTACCATCATCGAAGGAGGAATAGATCATGGCTGATATCGAAACCGACGTCCTGATCATCGGCACCGGCCCGGCCGGATCGTCGGCGGCGGCGCTGCTGTCAACCTACGGGGTCGCCAACATGGCGGTCAATCGCTACCGCTGGCTGGCCAACACGCCGCGCGCCCACATCACCAACCAGCGCACCATGGAAGTGCTGCGCGACCTGGGCAGGGAGGTCGAGGACGAGGCCTATCTGTTCTGCTCGCACCAGGACCTGATGGGAGAGAACGTGTTCTGCGAAAGCCTCGCCGGCGAGGAGATCGGCCGGATGAAGAGCTGGGGCAACCATCCGCTGTCCAAGGCCGAACACCTCCTGTCTTCGCCGACTATGATGAACGACCTGCCGCAAACCTTCATGGAGCCGCTGCTGTTCAAGACCGCCTGTTCGCGCGGAACCCAAGCGAGGATGTCGACGGAATATCTCAGCCACGTGCAGGATGCCGACGGCGTGACCACCACCTGTCTCGACCGCCTGACCGGCAAGCAGGTGACCATCAGGTCGAAATATCTCATCGGCGCCGATGGCGGCAACTCGAAGGTGGCCGAACTGGAAAAGCTGCCGTTCGAGGGCCAGATGGGCGTCGGCGGCTCCATGAACATCATCTTCAAGGCGGACCTGAGCAAATATGTCGCCCACCGTCCCTCGGTGCTCTACTGGGTCGTCCAGCCCGGCGCCGATGTCGGCGGCATCGGCATGGGCCTGGTGCGCATGGTGAGGCCCTGGAACGAATG
>JAHJUC010000647.1 GCA_018829385.1 Alphaproteobacteria bacterium | reverse complement strand
GAAGCGGATGCACTGGCCCAGCGCCGTGGTCAGCAGCACGTCGTCGAACTCGTTGCAGGTCTCGACATTGAGGATGGCGTCGCCCTCCTCGTCGAGCTTCATGGCGATCTTGCCGTTGCGGTTGACCTGGACGAAGTCGCTGAGCTTGTTGCGCCGCACCGTGCCGCGCGTGGTGGCGAACATCACGTCGAGATTGGCCCAGCTGTCCTCGTCCTCCGGCAGCGGCATGATCGAGGTGATCCGCTCGCCCTTTTCCAGGGGCAGCATGTTGATCAGCGCCTTGCCCTTCGATGTCGGCGTGCCGATCGGCAGACGCCAGACCTTTTCCTTGTAGACGATGCCGCGCGAGGAGAAGAACAGCACCGGCGTATGCGTGTTGGCGACAAACAGCCGTGTGACGAAATCCTCGTCCCGCGTCGACATGCCGGAGCGGCCCTTGCCGCCGCGGCGCTGCGCCCGGTAGGTGGCGAGCGGAACCCGCTTGATGTAGCCCGCGTGGCTCACGGTCACCACCATGTCCTCGCGCGCGATCAGGTCCTCGTCGTCCATGTCCGCGCCACCCTCGACGATCTGGGTGCGGCGCGGTACGCCGAACTCGTCGCGCACGGCAATCAGCTCGTCCTTGACGATCTGCTGCACCCGCACGCGCGAGCCGAGGATTTCGAGGAAGTCCTTGATTTCCTCGCCGATCTTGCCGAGTTCGTCGCCGATTTCATCGCGGCCGAGCGCCGTCAGGCGGGCAAGCCGCAGTTCGAGGATCGCACGCGCCTGTTCCTCGGAGAGGTTGTAGGTGCCGTCCTCGTTGATGCGGTGGCGCGGATCGTCGATCAGCCGGATCAGCGTTTCGACATCCATCGCCGGCCAGCGCCGGGTCATCAACTGCTCGCGCGCGGTCGCCGGATCCGGCGCATTGCGGATCAGCGCGATGACCTCGTCGATATTCGCGACCGCGATGGCGAGACCGACCAGCACATGCGCCCGCTCGCGCGCCTTGCGCAGCAGGTACTTGGTACGCCTCGTGATCACGTCCTCGCGGAATGACACGAACGCCTTGAGCATGTCGATCAGCGTCATCAGCTCCGGCTTGCCGCCGTTGAGCGCCACCATATTGACCCCGAACGAGGTCTGCAGCGGCGTGTAGCGGTAGAGCTGGTTGATGATCACGTCGGCGACCGCATCGCGCTTGAGCTCGATGACGACGCGGTAGCCCTGGCGGTCGGATTCGTCGCGCAGGTCGGAAATGCCCTCGATGCGCTTGTCGCGCACCAGTTCGGCCATTTTCTCGATCATCGTCGCCTTGTTCACCTGGTAGGGAACCTCGGTGATGATGATGGCTTCGCGGTCGTTGCGCATCGGCTCGACATGAACCTTGCCGCGCATCATCACCGAGCCGCGGCCGGTCTCGAACGCCTGGCGGATGCCAGCCTGGCCGAGAATGATGCCTGACGTCGGGAAATCCGGGCCGGGAATGATCTGCATCAGGTCGAGCAGCTCGATCGCCGGATTGTCCATGATGGCAATGCAGCCATTGACCACTTCGACGAGGTTGTGCGGAGGAATATTGGTGGCCATGCCAACAGCAATGCCGCCCGCTCCGTTGACCAGGAGGTTCGGAAACCGCGCAGGCACCACCTTCGGCTCGGAGCCGGAAGAGTCGTAAGTGTCCTGGAAGTCGACCGTATCCTTGTCGATGTCTTCCAGCATCTCGTGCGACAGCTTGGCCAGACGCGATTCCGTGTAACGCATCGCAGCCGGCGGGTCGCCGTCGATCGAGCCGAAATTGCCCTGCCCGTCGACCAGCATCGCGCCCATCGACCAATGCTGCGCCATGCGCACCATGGCGTCATAGATCGACTGGTCGCCGTGCGGGTGGTATTTACCCATCACGTCACCGACGATGCGCGACGATTTCACATATTTGCGGTTCCAGTGGTAACCGCCCTCATGCATGGCATAGAGAATGCGGCGATGCACCGGCTTGAGCCCGTCACGCACATCGGGCAGCGCCCGGCTGACGATCACGCTCATGGCGTAATCGAGATAGGAACGCTGCATTTCCTCGATGATTGAAACCGGTTCGATGCCAGGTGTCAGCGGTCCGGAAGGTGTTTTTTGATCTGTCAAAGCGGTCCACGAAAATTGGATGGAATCATTAGTGCGTTATAGCCGAAAGCCGGTGCTGTCGCCAATTTTCACACCCTGTTTCAGCCGTTCAGGCGACTTTCTCCACCGTTGCGGCCCGATAGAGGGGTTTCGAAGACGGCCCGTGTGTCGTAAGTCCTTG
>JAHJUC010000646.1 GCA_018829385.1 Alphaproteobacteria bacterium | reverse complement strand
TCAACAATGAGCGTTCCATGTTCTTAATCCCCCGCCGCACGGCCCTTGAGCGCGATGATGCCCTTGGGTCTGAACTGGATGAAGATGATGATGAAGATGATCATGTAGGTCTGCGCCGCCAGCGTGTTGGAGGGATTGAAGAACTCGATCACCTTCTGCAGCGAGCCGATCATCCCGGCGCCCGCCAGCGTGCCCCAGATATTGCCGACGCCGCCGACCACCACGGTCATGAAGCTTTGCACGATATAGCCCGAGCCGAGTTCGGAGGTGACTTTTGCAAACAGCCCGATGGCGACGCCGGCGATTCCGGCGATTCCGGAGCCGAGCCCGAAGGTCATCATGTTGATCCTGTCCGGATTGATCCCCATCGACGAGGCCATGCGCGGGTTCTGCGTCACCGCCCTTATCTCGAGTCCGAGCCTTGTGCGCTTCAGGATGAACAGCAGCAGGCCCATGAACACGACGGCGAGCACGAAGATGGCTATGCGGATGTAGCTCACCGACACCACGTCGTTGAGCGCCCAGGCACCATCCAGCCAGGACGGCGAGGTCAGCGGCCGCGCCTGCGTGCCGAAGATGTTCTTGGCGATCTGCTGCAGCGCGATGGAAATGCCGAAGGTTGCAAGCAGCGTCTCGAGCGGCCGGTGCGCCAGATGCCGGATCACCAGCCGTTCGAGCGCGACGCCCGCCATGAACGCCACCGCGAAGGCCAGCGGCAGCGCCACAAGGATCGAGACCGTGTAGTTCGGAATGAACTGCTGCACCACGTAGCCGGTATAGGCGCCGATCATGATGAATTCGCCATGGGCCATGTTGATCACCCCCATCACCCCGAAGGTGATGGCAAGGCCGATGGCCGCCAAGAAGTAGATCGACGCCAGCGACAGCCCGTCGAGCGCGAGCGAGACAAACCGGTAGAACCCAACCGTGCCGCTGATACTGGCAAGCGTTTCCCTGGCAGCCGAGGTCAGCACCGGATCCGGTTCTGCGTAGACTTCCGCGAACACATGATCGGCGACGGCCAGCCGCTGTTCTTCCCGCGTTACCAGCGGCGGCACGGTTCCGTTGGCGGCGAGCGCCAGATAGCCGCGGTCGCGGGCGCTTTGCGTGACCAGTTCGGCAACCGGAATGCCGGCCACCATGCCGTTTTGGATTGCGTTGATCAGCGCCTGCTTGCGGTCGGCTAGCGGGACGATCGGACGCGCCTTTCCGGCATCGACCAGCAGCTGGTAGGCCGCCTGGCTGTCGATGTCGCTGCCGGGTGTCAGCAGCCTGGCCACGTTGACGCCTTCGGGCGCCGCGTCGAACACCTTGATGCTGGTCGCCAGCAGCGGATTGAGCGCGGCGCGGGCATCGACGCCGGGATCTCCGGCAAAACTTTCGATCGCGGCAACCTGTTTTGCCTGGTCGCTGCCGAACTTGATGGTCAGCAGGCGCTGCAACCGCTCCTTGCGCGCCTTGATGGCGGCATCGGGTTCGGATTCGATTGCCGCCCTGAGGATGCCAAGATGCGAAGCATCGGGATCGCGTTCCAGCGCCGTCAGCGCTTGCAGTCGCCGTTCCGGGTCCGGGTCCGAGAGCTGGAACTGCACCAGTGCGCCGGCGATGACGCTACGGACGCCGCTGTTGGGCTTGAGATTGTCGAGGTCGTTCTTCTCCGCAAGTCCGGCCTGCTCGCCGGTTGCGACATCGATCAGCATCAGCTTGCCGCCGTCGGCGTTTTCGACAATGAAGAACCGGCCATCCGATTTCCGCTGCCACAACTCCTTTTCCCGCCACTTCTCCAGCAAGACCGCGACACCGGGCAGCTGGCTTTCGACCAGGGCATCGAGCACCGGCCCGATGGTCGTGCGCGAAGGCTTCTCGATCTTCGCCCTGTGTGTCTCGAGCAAGGAATTGAGATCGGCGTCCTGCGCGCTGGCGGGCGCGAATGCAAGGAGAGCGGCAAGGAGAAGGAAGAGGATGCGGAGCATGGGAAATCAAGACCAGTTGACAAGGTGGAAGGGGGCACGGCGCCCCCTTCCCTTTGCAGGGATCAATAGTTGGAATTGAGCTGCACGCAGGTCTTGGTCTCGGTATTGTACATGCCGCACGCGAGTTCCTTCCAGTCCGATTCCAGCACCTTGGATTCGGGCAGGAAATCGGTCCAGGCGTCACCGGGAACCGGCTCGGTCTGGCTGACGATGTCGAACTGGCCGTCCGCCTGGATTTCGCCGATCAGCACCGGCTTGGTCAGGTGATGGTTCGGCAGCATTTCCGCTTCCGTGCCGGTCAGGTTCGGGAACTTCTGGCCGTACATGGCGGTGCGGACGGCGTCGACATCGGTGGTGCCTGCGGCTTCGACCGCGTTCACCCACATGTTGAAGCCGATATAATGGGCTTCCATCGGGTCGTTGGTCACCCGCGCTTCGCCGGCAAACGCCTTCCATTCCTTGATGAACTCGGCATTGACCGGAGAATCGGCCGACTGGAAATAGTTCCAGGCGGCAAGGTGGCCGACGAGGTTGGTGGTGTCGAGGCCGGAGAGTTCCTCCTCGCCCACAGAGAAGGCCACGACCGGAATGTCGTCAGCCGAGATGCCGGCGGCGGCCAGTTCCTTGTAGAAGCCGATATTGGCGTCGCCGTTGATGGTCGAGATCACGCCGACCTTCTTGCCGTCGGCGCCGAGCGCAACCACGTCGGCCACGATCTTGGACCAGTCCGAGTGACCGAACGGCGTGTAGTTGACGAAGATATCCTCAGCCGCGATGCCCTTGTCCTTGAGGTACTGCTCGAGGATCTTGTTGGTCGTGCGCGGATAGACATAGTCGGTTCCGAGCAACGCAAACTTCTCGACGCCGAGTTCTTCCAGGAAGTAGTCAGTGGCGGGAATCGCCTGCTGGTTGGGCGCAGCTCCCGTGTAGAAGACGTTCTTGGAAGATTCTTCGCCCTCGTACTGGACCGGGTAGAACAGGAGGCCGTTGAGCTCCTCGATCACCGGCAGCACCGACTTGCGGCTCACCGAGGTCCAGCAGCCGAACATGACATCGACGTTCTGGACGGTCATGAGTTCGCGGGCCTTCTCGGCAAACAGCGGCCAGTCGGATGCCGGGTCGACGACAACCGCCTCGAGCTTCTTGCCCAGCACGCCGCCCTTGGCGTTCTGCTTCTCGATCAGCATCAGCATCGTGTCCTTCAGCGTCGTTTCCGAGATCGCCATCGTTCCCGAGAGCGAATGCAGCACGCCGATCTTGATTGTTTCCTCCTGCGCATAGGCCGCATGGGTCAAAACGGTCGTTGTAATGAATGCCGCCGCCCCTGCGATCCGCAATTTAGTGGTAAAGTTCATGTCAGCCTCCGTGCTGTTCGTGTCCACGGAAGTCATCAATGCAAACGCCTTGCCAGTTGCGACGGAGGGCGGACATTAACGGTTTATAAAGGACCGCATCCCCGATTGCCTGTTCCGGAGACTGGAAATTGCCCAGTTTTTCGCACAATTTTTATGCGGTGATTATTTAATAATCGTTTTACTGAAGATCTCAGTCAACCGGACCGCGATACAACAAGCCACGGAAAGAACGGTTTCCCGGGCCAAGGCTTGCGCAACGGTCCTTTTTCGCCTCTTATCGTTTGAGGCGAGGCAGAAGGCCTCATCAGCAACGATCAACAAGGAGTTCCGCGGCAACCATGAGCGTACCCCTTTTCTTGCTCGCCATGCTGGCGGCCTTGTTCACGTTTCTCTCGCCGGCAGTTGCTTCTACATGGCTCAAGACCGGCAAGCAGACCACGCGGCCCTACGGGCATGTCGAATACTGTACGCGCAACGCCTCCGATTGCGGCGGACGCTCCGCCGACTCCGCGCTGCCGCCGGCCCGGAAGAACGTCCTGAACGGCGTCAACAGGGAGGTGAACCGCTCGATCAAGGCAGCCTCCGACCAGACCGCCTTCGGTCGCAAGGAATTCTGGACGGCAAAGGCACGCGCGGGGGACTGCGAGGACTTCGCTCTCGCCAAGCGCGCCAAGCTGCTGCGCATCGGCTTCAAGCCTTCGCAATTGCTGCTGACGATGGGCTACAGCGGCGGCGAGGCGCACACCGTTCTGGTGGTCAGGACCCGCGATGGTGACTATGTCCTCGACAATCTCCATGACGAAGTCATGCCGGTTCAGTCCGCGCGCATGAGTTTTCGCAAGATCCAGGCGCCGGAGCACGGCGGCAAATGGCTGCAAGTCACCGGCAAGACCGGCCAGACGCCCTGAT
>JAHJUC010000645.1 GCA_018829385.1 Alphaproteobacteria bacterium | reverse complement strand
CTCGGCTTGAGCCCGACAATCCCGTTGAGACCGGCGGGGATCCTGCCCGAGCCCGCGGTGTCGGTGCCGAGCGAAAACGCGGCAATGCCGGCGCCGACGGCGACTGCGGACCCCGAACTCGATCCGCCGGGGATCAGGTCTGCACGGATGCTGTTGTGCGGCACGCCATAGGGAGAGCGCACGCCAACCAGACCGGTGGCGAACTGGTCGAGATTGGTCTTGCCGATGCAGATCGCCCCGGCCGCCTCAAGCCTTGCGACCGCGAACGCCGATACCGTTGGTACATATTCGGCTTCCGGGCAGGCGGCAGTGGTTGGAAGACCGGCCACGTCGATGTTGTCCTTGACCGCGAAGGGCAGGCCAAAGAGCGGCCTTCCGGCCGGACCCTCGGCCTCCAGCCGCTTCGCATCTGCCAGGCAGTCGGCTTCATTCCGCAAGGTGATGAACATCGCCGGGTCGTTGTAAGCCGCGTGCGCACGGAAGGCATGGGTGACCGCATCGCTTGGCGACATCGCTTGCCAGAAGGCGAAATTCTTTGCGGTTTTGTGACTGTACATGCGGTGTCTGCCCCTTGTCCTGCTTCATTGGTGCATGGTGCCGGCAATTCCGGCATTGGCCAAATGGAAACAAGCAAGACACGCGCCACATGGCTCTGTTTTTCGCGGAACCTGCCGGCAGGAGTGCCGGGAGTCTGCATTGTTTGATGCTTTGGTGTAGGCAATCCGCAAAGGGCGTCCAAAACCGATCTGGAGCGCTGCGGAACGAATTGTCTGGTGCACGACTGTGCTTGGATACGGCCAACTCCGAAACGGATTTTGGGGGCGAAAGGCCTGGCTGCGGCTTGCGCGTTCGATGAAGAACCCGGTTGTTTGGATGATTGCCTTTATTTTAGGCGATTGCAGGCGGATTGGGTGATTGCTGATCGCCCCGGCAACAGCCTGACGTCCATGCGAACATTGGCGATGTTCGATCGGTTCAAGGCCGGTGACCGGACCAATCGGTCCGTCGGCGCCTATGGTCGCAGCGCGTCCGCCAACGACAGCGGTGCATTTTTCCGGTTGCTCAAGTCGAGCCCGGAATGCAGATCGACAATATGGCTGCGCATGATTTCCTCTGCGGCCGCCGCGTCCCGCCTTTCGAAGGCTTTCATCAGCGCGTGATGGGAGTGGCTTTCGCAGGTCGTGTCGGCCCTGCGCCAGTAAAGCGCGATGATCAGAGAAGACCGTGAAATCAGCGCGTGGATGAAGCCGGTGAAGACATCGTGTCCGGCAATGTCGGCAATCTTGAGATGGAACCCGCCTGATAGCGCCAACGCCTGGCCCTTGTCGCCCGCATGCATCGCCGCGTGCTCTTCCTCGATGTGGGCGCGCAAGGCCTCAAGCGATTGATCGCTCATGCGCCTGGCTGCCATGGCCGCAACCCGGGGTTCGATCAGCCCGCGTGCCTCAAAAACCTCGTGCGCTTCCTTGGGCGTCGGACTGGCGATGAACGCACCGCGGTTTTTCTCGATGGTGACAAGCTGCAAATGGGCCAGCGCCTGCAGCGCGGAGCGGACGATGGTGCGGCTGACGCCGAAGATCTCGCCGACTTCATCTTCTGAAAGCTTTGTCCCCGGTGCGATCTTGTGTTCAAGAATGGCGCGCTGCAGGCCGGCAACGACCAGATCCGATCGGCTTGGCAACCCTGCTGTTCCTTGCGGTGCGTCTTGGGAAGGGCGAAGCACTTTGTTCACTGTTGCATGCCTGGAAACCACAAATTCCTGATAGGTTCTCTTAGGGTCTGCAGGCCTTTTTTGCAATGATATATTGTATACGATATTTGTGCATATCGTATAAAATATTGGCTGCAATTTAGGCAGGGTTTGGGGTCGAAATCGCGCCCGAAAATTCCCTGTAGAAAAATCAACAAGTTAGCGAACTCCCAATTCTGGCACGGCTCTTGCTCACCTGGTTTGAGCGACAAGGAGCCAGAGCATGACGGACAAATCCGCGGCAGAACTGATTGCAGTCACGAAGTCCTATGGGCAAGCGATTGCCGTTGACGGCGTGTCGCTGAGGATTCCGGGCAATTCGTACACCTGTCTTCTCGGGCCATCAGGGTGCGGAAAGTCATCCACGCTGCGCATGATCGCCGGGCACGAAAGCGTGTCCAAGGGCGACATCTTGCTGGGCGACAAGAACATCACCGATCTGCCTCCGGCCGGGCGCGGCACGGCGATGATGTTTCAGAACTATGCGCTGTTCCCGCATCTCAGTGTCGCCGACAATGTGGCTTTCAGCCTGAAGATGAAGGGTGTCGAGAAGCAGGCGCGCCTGTCCGAGGCGATGAAACTGCTTGAGCTTGTGGATATGGCGGGTTTTGCCTCGCGACTGCCCACGCAATTGTCAGGCGGTCAGCAGCAGCGTGTCGCCCTTGCCCGCGCGCTGATCACCAATCCCTCGATCCTGTTGCTCGATGAGCCATTGTCGGCGCTTGATCCGTTCCTGCGCCTGCGCATGCGTTCGGAACTCAAGCGGCTGCAGCGTGAATTGGGAATCTCCTTCATTCACGTCACCCACTCCCAGGACGAGGCATTGTCCCTGGCTGACCAGATCATCGTCATGAACAAGGGCCGGATCGAACAGGTCGGCAGTGCCCAGGACGTCTTCAACAAGCCGCAGACGCAATTCGTCGCCCAGTTCATGGGCGGGCACAATGTCATGAGCGATGGTCATTCCCACCTGGCGATCCGTTCGGACAAGATCAAGGTCGTCAGGACCAAGCCGGAGGGCGGCACCGGGATCCAGGCCGTTGTGCGCGAAATCGAATATCTCGGAACCACCTTCTCGGTCGCGCTGAACTCAGCCGGCAATGCGGCAAGCCCGCACCCGATCAGCGTCACCATTCCCGACACCCTCTTTTCCCAGGAACCTTTGGAGATCGGCCAGACGGTCTTTCTCGACTGGAGGCCGGACGACGCGCACCGTCTGGCGAGCTGACGCATACCGACAATCACAAGCATGCCAACCATCACGAAGGAGAATGAACATGAACGAGACGCCAAAATCCAATTTCGTCAGCCGCCGGTCGTTGCTCAAGGGCACGGCCGCAGTTGCCGGCGCTGCAATCGGCTCCGGCGTTGTGACCGGGTTCCCGACCATCTGGGCCCAGAATATCAAGGACGTGACCCTGCGCCAGTTCGGCACCGGCGTGTCCAACCTCAATGATGTTGCCGTCAAGGTGAAGGAGGATCTCGGTTTCACGCTCGAAATGACCGCGCTGGATTCTGACAGCGTGACCCAGCGTGCCGCGACCCAGCCCAAGAGCTTCGATATCGCCGACATCGAGTACTGGATCTGCAAGAAGGTTTGGCCGACCGGCAATCTGCAGGCGATGGACACATCCAAGATCAAGAATTTCGACAAGATTGCGCCAATCTTCACCACCGGAAAGCTGACTCCTGAAAGCACCGTTGCTCAGGGCACCGCACCGAGCACGGTCGGCTTTGTCGACGGAAAGGGCGGCACAGCCTTCGCCAAGGAGGTCACCGGCTGGATGACGCTGATCCCGACCATCTACAACGCCGACACGCTGGGCATCCGCCCCGACCTCATCGGCCGCCCGATCGACACCTGGGCCGAACTCCTGAACCCTGAATTCAAGGGCAAGGCCTCGATCCTCGACATCTCGTCGATCGGCATCATGGACATGGCCATGGTCTGCGAAGCCATGGGCGAGATCAAGTATGCCGACAAGGGCAACATGACCAGGGAAGAGATCGACAAGACCATCGCCATCTTCACCGAGGCCAAGAAGAACGGCCAGTTCCGTGCCTTCTGGAAGAGCTTCGACGAGAGCGTCAACCTGATGGCGTCCGGCGAGGTCGTCATCCAGTCGATGTGGTCGCCGGCGATCACGGCGGTGAAGGCCAAGGGGATCGAGTGTGTCTATCAGCCGCTGAAGGAAGGCTACCGCTCATGGGGCGGTGGCATCGGCCTGTCGGCCAACCTCTCCGGTCTCGAGCTCGAAGCGGCCTACGAGTACATCAACTGGTATCTCTCGGGCTGGGTCGGCGGTTACCTCATGCGGCAGGGCTACTACTCGGCTGTCCCGGAAACCTCGAAAGAGTTCATGTCCGAGAACGAGTGGGGCTACTGGTATGAAGGCAAGCCCGCGACCGGCGACATCACCAGCCCGACCGGCGACAAGCTGGCCGCTGCCGGCGACGTGCGCGACGGCGGCTCCTACGAGGCCCGCATGGGCGCCGTTGCCTGCTGGAACGCCGTCATGGACGAAAACCAGTACATGGTCGGCAAGTGGAACGAGTTCATCGCCGCCTGACGCCAGTCGATATCACAGTTTCCCGCGCCCATTCCGGGCGCGGGTTTCAAACCAGATTGTCAGGTGATCGATGCCTTTGAAACGATCCTTTTCCAATGCACTTGCCGCTTGGCTGATGGCCTCGCCGCTGGCAATCGTGCTTGCGCTTTTCCTGGTGCTGCCGATCGCCATGATTGTCGTGGTCAGTTTCTGGGGCGCCACGGAATTCTCGATCTATCCGGCCTTCAAACTCGACAACTACGAATTCCTGTTGCGCTCGTCGGTGACCTACTCGGTCTTTCTCAAGACCTTCATGTTCACCGTGATCTCCTGGGCGTTGTGCCTGGCGATCGGCTTTACGGTTGCCTATTTCCTTGCCTTCCATATCCGCACCCAGACCTGGCAGATCGTGCTGTTCCTGGTCTGCACGGTGCCATTCCTGACCTCCAACATCATCCGGATGATTTCCTGGGTGCCGTTTCTGGGCCGCAACGGCATCGCCAACCAGACGCTGATGTCGATGGGCATAATCGACGAGCCTCTGGAATGGTTGCTGTTTTCGGATTTCGCCGTGGTGCTGGCTTTTGTGCATCTCTATACGCTGTTCATGGTGGTGCCGATCTTCAACACCATGATGCGGATCGACAAATCCCTGCTTGAAGCCGCCCGCGATGCCGGCGCCACCGGGTATCAGACTCTGACCAACGTCATCCTGCCGCTGACCAAGCCCGGAATCATGATCGGCTCGATCTTCGTGGTCACGCTGGTGATGGGTGATTTCATCACCGTCCGCTTCATGAGCGGCTCGCAATCGGCCAATGTCGGCCGGTTGATATCCAATGACGTGGCTCTGCTTAGATACCCGTCCGCGGCCGCGACGTCCGTGGTTTTGCTGATCACCGTGCTGATCGTGATCGGTATCATGCTGCGCTTCGTCAACATCCGGAAGGAGCTATGAGATGCCGGAACAGCGCGGACGCTCCTTCTATGTGCTGGCGGCCTTCTTCGCCTTGTTCATCCTGTTTCTCTACGGGCCGACAATCACCATCGCCATTCTCTCCTTCCAGGGCCCCAAGGGCGGTCTGACGTTCCCGATGAACGGTGTCTCGCTGCACTGGTTTTACGATCTGTTCGAGCAGCAGGCGGTGGGCGATATCTGGGGCTCGTTCCGGCGCTCCCTCGGGCTCGGCCTGATGGTCATGGTGACCACTGTTGTGGTCTCCGTGATGGGTGGTCTTGCCTTCCGCAAGCGCTTTGCCGGTTCGGGTGTGCTGTTTTATCTGGTCATCACCAGCCTGATCATTCCCTCGATCCTGATCTCGCTCGGCGTCGGCCTGATCTTCAACCAGCTTGATCTCGATGTGCACTGGACGACCTCGGGGTTTGGCTCGCAACTGACCTGGACCTTGCCGTTCGGCCTCCTGATCATGTTCGCGGTGTTCAACCGCTTCGACAAGACCTACGAGGAAGCAGCCCGGGATCTTGGCGCAACCTCCTGGCAGACAATTCGCCACGTGGTGCTGCCGATCATCGCGCCGAGCCTGATCGGCGTCGCCCTGTTCGGTTTTACCCTGTCCTATGACGAGTTCGCCCGCACTCTTCTCACCGCAGGATCCTACAACACCCTGCCGCTCGAGATTTTCGGCATGACCACCAACGTCACCTCGCCGGTGCTCTACGCGCTTGGCACGCTGACCACGGTTTTCTCGCTGGTCATCATCGCCGTTTTCATCCTCAGCGCCTGGTGGCTGAGCCGGAAGCGCGCTCACGCCGGCAATGATGCCGGCAACGGTCTGGTGTAATCGGCCATGCGGATCCTGATCATCAACCCCAACACCACGGCCTCCATGACCGAGGCCATAGGAACGGCGGCGGCAAAGGCCGCGTCAGCCGGAACGACCATCCTCGCGGTCAACCCGGACAATGGTCCGGCCTCGATCCAGGGGCCCGAAGACGGCGAAGCCGCACTTCCGGGGCTCTACGCTGTGTTCGACAGCTACATGACCGGCGAAGAAGCTTTCGAGGCGGTGATCATCGCTTGCTTCGATGACACCGGATTGGAGGAACTGCGCGCCCGGTCGCAGGTGCCCATTACCGGTATCGGGGAGGCGGCCTACCGGCTGGCGGCTGAGACGGCTGCACCTTTCTCGGTGGTGACAACCCTTGCGGTTTCCATCCCCGTTCTCGAATACAACATCAAGTCCTACGGCCTGGCCGTCGAGTGCGCCCGCGTTCGCGCCAGCGAGATTCCGGTCCTTGACCTTGAGCAGTATCCCCAAAAAGCCCTGGCGCGTATCGGCTCCGAAATCGCGGATGCTATAGCGAGTGATCACTGCCGCTCCATCGTGCTGGGATGCGCAGGCATGGCCGATATGGCGCAGCTCCTTGAAAACACCTATCATGTTCCGGTTATCGAAGGGGTCAGCGCGGCGGTTGCCTGGTGTGAGCGTGAGGCCGCCGCCCGGCTGGCAAACACGGATACGGCCTGATCATGAAACTTGAACCGCAGGGCGGGTTTGCAGTGCGCAGGGCAACGCCGGAAGAGTTCGCAGTCGCGGTCAGTTGGGCACGTGACGAGGGATGGAATCCCGGCCTTGCCGATCTCGAAGCCTTCTTCGCGG
>JAHJUC010000644.1 GCA_018829385.1 Alphaproteobacteria bacterium | reverse complement strand
CCATTCGAAGATCTTTTCAAAATCCGGCTGGACCGTCTGCAGGATCTGGAGCACGTCTTCGAGCGAGACTTTCTTGATGTTGGCAAAGTCGGCTGCCGTCAATGCCAGATCGCCCTTGAGCAGGAAGCCGGTCAGATCGGGGAGATCCGACAGTTTGGTGATGCGCGACTGAGCCAGCTTCATGCCTTCGCGGAAACGGCCGTTTTCCTGGGCCCAGGCTACGACGCGGGAGATGAAGTCCTCTTCGGAAATGCTCTCGCGCAGCCAGCGGCCGTTGAGCCAGTCGAGCTTCTGGAGATCGAAGATCGCGCCGGCCTTGGACAGGTTCTCCGGATCGAAATTGGCGACCAGCTGATCCATGGTCAGCAGTTCCTCGCCTTCGGCGATCTGGATGAAGAACAGGCCAAGGAAGTTCATCAGCGCTTCGGGCAGGAAGCCCAGCGCCGCGTAGTAGGAAATCGATGTCGGGTTCTTGCGCTTGGACAGTTTCGACTTGTCGGCATTGCGCATCAGCGACAGGTGCATGAACACCGGCGGCTCGAGACCCAGATACTGGTAGATCAGGATATGCTTGGGGACGGAGGCCAGCCATTCCTCGCCGCGGGCCACGTGGGTGATCTTCATCAGGTGATCGTCGACCACGTTGGCCATGTGATAGGTCGGCATGCCGTCGGCCTTGAGCAGGACCTGCATGTCGACGGCTTCCCAGGGAATCTCGACCTCGCCGTAAACGCCGTCGACAAACTTGCAGGAGCCTTCGGTCGGGATCTTCATCCGCACCACCGATGGTTCGCCAGCTTCCATGCGTGTAGTGACTTCCTCGGCCGTGAGGCTCAGGCAGTGGCCGTCATATTTCGGCGGCTTGCCGGCCGCGCGCTGGGCGGCGCGCATCTCGTCGAGGCGCTCGGGCGTGCAGAAGCAGCGGAAGCCGTGACCGTTTTCAACGATCTTGTCGACATAGGGACGGTAGATGTCCTTGCGTTCGCTCTGCCGGTAAGGACCGTATGGGCCGCCGATATCGGGGCCTTCGGACCATGACAGGCCGCACCATTTCAGCGCGTCGAGAACCTTCTGTTCAAATTCCGGCGTCGAGCGGGCGGCATCGGTGTCCTCGATCCGCAGGATGAATTCGCCGCCGTTCTTCTTTGCAAACAGATAGTTGAACAGCGCGATGTAGGCGGTTCCGACATGCGGTTCGCCAGTCGGAGACGGTGCGATGCGCACCCGCGTTGCAGTGTTGGCCATGTTGTGTTCGCCCGCTTTCAGGTCCGGTTGAATGATGCGCGCGGCGGCTTTTGCCGGCTGCGATCGCTGTCCGGTAACGCTGCAGCCAGGCAAGGCGCGGCGGAGACCGGCAGGCGCTGCCTTAGGCCATATTGTGCCGGTGGCGTCAAGTATAACGGCTGCCGGGGGATTCTCCGGGAGATGATTGGTGCGCCGCAAAAGCGATGCCGGTTCCGCCCGATTTCTGATTTACGTACCTCAAAATTTGGTCTAGAAGGCCTTTTAGGAGGAGACAATGCGACCGACAGTACATGACATCGCGGCTGAAGCCGGCGTCAGCCTGGCGACCGTCGACCGGGTGCTCAATGCCCGACCGGGGGTGCGGCAGAAGACCGTCGACAAGGTCGAGGCCGCGGTTGAGCGTCTCGGATACGTGCGCGACGTTTCTGCCGCGAACCTGGCGAAGAGGCGGATCTATCCGCTGCTGTTCATCGTGCCCGGAGGACCTAACAGCTTCATGCGCGGCCTTGAAGCGGAGATCCGCGCCGCCATGCAGCGGTCGCCGGCGGAACGAACCTCGATCCGGATCGAAACTGTGCCGCCCTTCGATCCGGCGGCCATTGTCAGCGTTCTCGATTCACTCGATCCGGCACAGGTGACGGGCGTGGCCCTTGTCGCGACCGATACGCCCGACGTGACCGCTGCGGTGGACCGTCTGGTCGAAAAGGGAGTTCATGTCGCCACACTGGTGTCCGATCTGCCGGGATCACGGCGGATTCATTACTGCGGCATCGACAACCTGGCGGCCGGACGGACTGCCGGCGGGCTCATCGGACGGTTCCGCGCCGGACGCGCCGGCAAGGTGCTGGTCGTGGCCGGATCGATGAAACTGTCGGACCACATGGACCGGGCGTCAGGCTTTGCCGAGGTGCTGAACGCTGAATTTCCAGAGCTCGAAATCGTGGGGCCGGTGGAGACGAACGATGATGCGGACGCGGTCAGGCAGGCGGTCACGGCCGCGCTCGAGGCCGACGCCGGCATCACGGCGATCTACAGTCTCGGCGCGGGCACGCGCGGGCTGATCGAGGCCCTTGCAGGCCACGTTTCAAGAAAGCTCACGGTCGTTGCGCACGAAGTGACCGAACACTCGCGTCAGGCGCTTGCCGACGGCCTGTTCGATGCCGTCATCAACCAGGATTGCGGGCATGAGGTGCGCAGCGCGATCCGCGTGCTGAAAGCGCGATCAGACGGATTGATGCCGATCAGTGCGCAGGAGCGAATTCGCATCGATATTTTCCTCAGGGACAATCTGCCGTGACCGGGTGTCCCGAGCCAATGCTGCATGTAGTTGAAAGGATCCGCCGCCATGTATCTCGGACTTGATCTCGGAACCTCATCGCTGAAGGTGCTGCTGATTGATGACAATCAGCGCATCCTCGGCTCGGCCAGTGCGCCACTGACCGTCGAGCGGCCACATCACGGTTGGTCGGAACAGGATCCCGACAGCTGGATCCAGGCGACCCGTGCGGCGCTCGCGGAGCTTGGCAAGACCCATGCTGCGGACTTCGCCAAGGTGCGCGGTATCGGGCTGTCGGGTCACATGCACGGCGCGACAACGATCGACCGCGACGGAAAGGTGATCCGGCCCTGCATCCTGTGGAACGATACGCGCAGCTACAAGGAAGCGGCGGAACTCGATGCCAATCCGATATTCCGGCGCCTGACCGGCAATATTGTCTTCCCCGGCTTCACCGCGCCGAAACTGAAATGGATGGCTGCCAGCGAGCCGGAAGCCTTCGCCCGCGTCGCCAAGGTGCTGCTGCCGAAGGATTATTTGCGGCTCTGGCTGACCGGCGAGGCGGTTTCCGAGATGTCGGATTCGGCCGGAACCTCCTGGCTCGACACCGGCAAGCGCGCCTGGGACAACAGTCTTCTGTCCGCCACTGGTCTTGACCGCAGCCACATGCCTGCGCTGGTCGAGGGCACCGAGCGCGCCGGAGCGCTGCGGGCCGATGTGGCGCGGGATCTCGGCTTGCCGGCGGGTATTCCGATCGCAGGCGGGGCGGGCGACAATGCGGCCTCTGCCTGCGGCATGGGAACGGTGGGTGACAACCACGCCTTTGCCTCGCTCGGAACCTCGGGCGTGCTGTTTGCGGCCAACAACCGGTACCTGCCCAACCCCGACAGCGCCGTACACGCATTCTGCCACGCGCTGCCGGGCACCTGGCACCAGATGGGGGTGATCCTGTCGGCAACGGATTCGCTCAACTGGCTGGCAGGCATTACCTCGACAAAGCCCTCGGCGCTCACATCGGAGTTGGGCGATACCCTGCTGGCGCCCGGTTCGGTGATGTTCCTGCCCTATCTTTCCGGCGAGCGGACACCGCACAACGACGCCTCCATTCGGGGCAGTTTTGCCGGTCTCGAACACGAGTCCGATCGCGCCGCGCTGACGCGTGCCGTGCTCGAAGGCGTCTGCTTTGCTTTCCGCGACAGCTTGGCAGCACTTGCGCAGGCGGGCACGTCGCTGACCCGGGTTACCGCCATCGGCGGCGGATCGAAGTCGGACTACTGGCTGCAGGGCCTTGCCACCGTGCTCAACCTGCCGGTGGACATACCCGAAGGCGGTGATTTCGGTGCCGCGTTCGGCGCCGCCCGGCTTGGCCTGATCGCGGCGGAAAACGCCGATCCCTTCTCCGTGTGCACGCAGCCGGCCACGGAAAGAACCATTCACCCCAATCGCGATCTCTCGGCAGCCTTCGACGAGGCATACCTGAAGTATCGTGCGCTTTATCCCGCAATCAAAGGAGCCATGTCATGAGCACAGGATTTTTCGGAGACGTCACCAGGATCAAGTATGAAGGGCCGGAGAGCAGCAATCCGCTGGCCTTCCGCCATTACAATGCCGACGAGATGGTCATGGGCAAGCGGATGGAAGATCACCTGCGCTTTGCCGTTGCCTACTGGCATTCCTTTGCCTGGGAGGGCGGCGATCCGTTTGGCGGCCGCACCTTCGACCGTCCCTGGTTTCCCGCCGACACGATGCAACTGGCCAAGTTGAAGGCCGATGTCGCGTTCGAAATGTTCTCGGCGCTGGGTGCACCTTTCTACTGCTTCCATGACGCTGATGTGCGTCCGGAAGGCGCGAATTTCGCCGAGAATACGAAGAACCTGGAAGAGATCGTCGACTATTTTGCCGGCAAGCAGGAAGCCACCGGCGTGAAGCTGTTGTGGGGCACGGCCAACCTGTTTTCCAACCGGCGCTACATGTCGGGGGCAGCGACCAATCCGGATCCGGACGTGTTTGCCTTCGCGGCGGCGACGGTGAAGACCTGCATCGACGCCACCCACAAGCTTGGCGGCGCCAACTACGTGCTGTGGGGAGGGCGCGAAGGCTACGAAACCCTGCTCAACACTGACCTCAAGCGCGAGGACAACCAGCTTGGCCGCTTCCTCAATCTGGTGGTCGAGTACAAGCACAAGATCGGCTTCAAGGGCACGATCCTGATCGAACCGAAGCCGCAGGAGCCGACCAAGCACCAGTATGATTACGACGTTGCCACCGTCTATGGGTTCCTGAAGCGGCACGGGCTCGAAAACGAGGTCAAGGTCAATATCGAGCAGGGTCACGCGATCCTTGCCGGCCATTCCTTCGAGCACGAGCTGGAACTGGCGCAGGCGCTGGGGATCTTCGGATCGATCGACATGAACCGCAACGACTACCAGTCGGGCTGGGACACCGACCAGTTCCCCAACAATGTGCCCGAGATGACGCTTGCCTACTATGCCATCCTGAAGGGCGGCGGCTTCTCCTCCGGCGGCACCAATTTCGACGCCAAGCTGCGCCGCCAGTCGCTCGATCCGCAAGACCTGCTCTATGCCCATATCGGCGGCATGGATACCTGCGCGCGGGCGTTGAAGGCGGCGGCAAAGATGGTCGAGGACGGGGTGCTGACGAGCTTTGTCGAGGAACGCTATGCCGGCTGGAACGGTGCCGAAGCCAGGAAGATGCTCGACGGCGGTTTCTCGCTGGCGGAGATCGAAGAGTGGGTGCGCAAGGCCGACATCAATCCGCAGCCGAAATCCGGACGGCAGGAATACCTGGAGAACATCGTCAATCGTTATGTCTGACGGACGGTATTCCTGACTTTGAATTGATGAGGGCGGCGGCTCATGCTGATGGGCCGCCGCCTGATTGAACAGCGTTTTGTTTGCGTGCCGGCGTTCTGTCGCGTAAATCAGGCATTCAGTCTGACAGATCATCCCGGAAGGAAGCCTCGCCATGCAATTTGCCCGCCTGAACGGTGTCGTCATCCATCACCAGGTGATCGGGGCGGCCCCGGACAAGCCAACGGTCGTCTTCGCCAATTCGCTCGGGACGGATTACCGGATCTGGCGCGACGTGATCGTCCGGATGGTCGGAGACTACAGCATCATCGCCTATGACAAGCGTGGCCATGGCCTGTCGGAACTGGGTGATGGCGAAATCACCATGGATGATCACGTCAATGACCTGATTGCGCTGATCGAGCATTTCGAAGCCAAGAATGTCATTATTTGCGGATTGTCAGTCGGCGGCATGATCGCACAAGGGGTGGCGGCCAAAAGGCCGGACCTGGTGCGGGCGATGATCCTGTGTGACACCGGCCACAAGATCGGGACACCGGAGATGTGGAATGCGCGTATCTCGGCGATCAGGGAAAAGGGAATCGCCGCGATTTCCGATGCGATCCTGGAGCGCTGGTTCGCCAAGGAGTACCGAAGCCCCGACAATGCTGACTTCACCGGTTACCGGATGATGCTCGAACGCACACCGGTGGAAGGGTATGTCGGCACATGCGCCGCGATCCGCGACAGCGATTTCACCAAGTCGAGTTCGGAGCTGGTGATGCCGGTCATCTGCGTGGTGGGAACCGAGGACGGCTCGACGCCGCCATCGCTGGTGGGGGAAATGGCGCGGCTGATCCCGGGCGCGATGTACCAGGAGATCCCCGGAGCCGCCCATCTGCCCTGCATCGAGAAACCTGTGGAACTGAGCGAGATTATCAAAGCCTTCACCGAACGGCTTTCGACGAACTGACGCCGGCCTGCTGACGGACAACACCGAGACGGAACCGATATGACCTCCGAGACCTCGCCCACCAAACTGGCCCGCCGGTTCCCGGACAGCTTCCTGTTCGGAGTGGCCACGGCCTCCTACCAGATCGAGGGAGCGGCGGCCGCGGACGGTCGCAAGCCGTCGATCTGGGATGCGTTTTCCCACATGCCCGGACGGGTCAGGGGCGGGGACACCGGCGACGAGGCGTGTGATCACTACAACCGGCTCGATGCCGATCTCGACCTGATGGCCGATTTGGGGGCGGAAGCCTACCGGTTTTCCATTGCCTGGCCGCGGATCCTTCCCGATGGCACCGGGGCGATCAACGCGAAGGGATTGGATTTCTACGATCGCCTGCTCGACGGTCTGAAAGCACGCGGCATCAAGGCCTTCGCGACGCTCTACCATTGGGACCTGCCGCTTGGCCTGATGGGCCACGGCGGCTGGACCGACCGGGCGACGGCGGATGCCTTTGCCGACTATGCCCGGATCGCGACAAGGCGGCTCGGCGACAGGCTCGACACGGTCGTTACCTTCAACGAGCCCTGGTGTTCGGTCTATCTGGGTCATCTGATGGGTGTTCACGCCCCCGGCGAGCGGTCGATGGAAGCGGCGATGGCGGCGCTGCATGTCACCAATCTGGCGCATGGTCTCGGAGTGCAGGCAATCAGGTCGGAGCGGCACGATCTGCCGGTCGGCATCGTCCTCAACGCGATGAGCGTCATGGCGGCCAGCGACAGCGATGCGGACCGCAAGGCAGCAGAGCGGGCGAATGATTTTCACAACGGGGTCTTCTTCGGGCCCATGTTCAGGGGTGCCTATCCGCACTCCGTACTCGAGGGATGTCCGGAT
>JAHJUC010000643.1 GCA_018829385.1 Alphaproteobacteria bacterium | reverse complement strand
GGTGGAGATTGCCGAGAGCGTGGCTGAAGGCCTGGCGAAAGCGCGGGCCAGGACGCCGAAATACGCGGTCGTGGACATGCGGCTTCAGGACGGCAACGGTCTGGATGTCATCGAAGCCATCCGCGAACGCCGCGACGACACAAGGATCATCGTGCTGACCGGGTACGGCAACATCGCCACGGCGGTGACCGCGGTGAAGCTTGGCGCGATCGACTACCTGGCAAAGCCGGCGGACGCGGACGAGGTGTTCGCCGCGCTGACCCGCAAGCCCGGCGAGCGGGCGGAGGTTCCGGAAAACCCGATGTCAGCCGACAGGGTTCGCTGGGAACATATACAACGGGTTTATGAGATGTGTGAGCGCAATGTCTCGGAAACCGCCCGGCGTCTCAACATGCACCGACGGACGCTGCAACGGATCCTGGCAAAGCGCGCCCCGCGCTGACCCTGGCTATCGTCAGCTGAATACAAACACGCTTCAGCCCGCCGCCAGTTCGGCGAGCAGCAGGCGATCGGCCGCCGCCCTGGCGAACCGCAGCAGCATCGCCTTGCGGGTGGCCGCCGCGAGCCGGTGTTCGGGGGCTTCGCGCAGCAGGTGGCCGGACCATTCATCGGCGATGATCAGCCCGCAGTCCTGAGGAAACAGATCCGCAGGCACGCCGGCATGGGTGGCGAAGAAGAGCCGGTCGCAATGCTGGCGGTAATCCGGCCATTTGCGATCGGTGCGGAAATCCTCGATCGAGGACTTGATCTCGACGATCCAGATCTCGCCGGCTCCACTGAGCGCAACCAGATCGGCGCGGCGGCCGGACGCAAGCGGCAATTCAGGCACCATGGACAGGCGCAGGTCGGAAAACAACCGCTGCACACCCCGTCGCACCATCATTGCACGGTCCGACTGGCGACCATCGACAAGCGGATTGTCGGAATGTGGAGAAACGATCGGCATGCACTATACCTGCCACGGGTTTTGGTCTATCGCAATGTCAGGTGCCGGTCATGTTGCAGAAAAACAATGCGCCCCGACAAAGCATGAAGAAAGCACCAATTTTTCAGCCAAAACAGTTGCATAGTTAAGACTTAATTAAAATAAGAAGCGTCACGTAGTTCGCGGTTCACAACCGGCGTTCACGCCTTGCTCTCGGAAGTTTTCAAAATGACACTTCGAATTTCGCTTACCATTGCCGGACTGGTTGCGGCGCTTGCACTCGCTGGTTGCTCTTCGAGCACCGAGGGCGGCGCATCCGGCGCTACCTCGCAGATCTTCACCTCCGAATATGGCTCGGTCACCGATTCCGGCTATTCAATTCCCGCGGTTCCGATCAGCAAGATCGACAAGAAATACCATCGCCAGATCGTTTCCTACAGCACCCGCGAAAAGCCGGGCACGATCATCGTCGATACGCCCAAGCGCTTTCTCTACCTGGTGCTGCCTGGCAAGAAGGCCGTCCGCTACGGCATCGGTGTCGGCAAGGCAGGCTTTGCCTGGGAAGGCGAGGCCTATATTGCCTGGAAACAGGAATGGCCGACATGGACCCCGCCGCGCGAAATGATCGACCGCAAGCCGGAACTCGCACGTTACGGCGACGACGGCATGAAGCCCGGCCTGAAAAATCCCCTTGGCGCCCGCGCCCTCTACCTGTTCAACCAGAAGGGCGAGGACACGCTGTTCCGCCTGCACGGCACACCGGAATGGAAGTCGATCGGCACCGCCGCCTCCTCGGGCTGCATCCGCCTGATGAACCAGGATATCATCGATCTTTACAGCCGGGTTCGCCCGGGCAAGAACGCCCGCGTGATCGTCAAGCAGTAGACCTGGCGCATCTGCGGAATTGAAAAGCCCGCCCGGGTGTCCCGGGCGGGCTTTTTCGTTGTTGCCAAACGGTGAACCGCTGGCAGGCCGTCGGCTACCTCAGCCGGCGGCAGCCTTGAGTTCGAGACGGCGGCGGTGCAACACGGGTTCTGTGTAGCCATTGGGCTGCGACCGGCCCTCGAGCACCAGTTCGACGGCCGCCTGGAACGCCACCGACTTGTCATAGTCGGGCGCCATCGGGCGGTAGGCCGGATCGCCGGCATTCTGGCCGTCAACAACCACCGCCATGCGCTTCATGGTCTCGATCACCTGATCGCTGGTAATGACGCCATGGTGTAGCCAGTTGGCCATGTGCTGGGCGGAAATGCGCAAGGTTGCGCGGTCTTCCATCAAGCCGACATTGTTGATGTCGGGGACCTTGGAGCAGCCCACGCCCTGGTCGACCCAGCGCACCACATAGCCAAGAATGCCTTGCGCATTGTTGTCGATTTCGCGCTGGATTTCCTCGGGTGTCCAGTTGGGGTTCTTCGCCACCGGGATCGACAGGATATCGTCGAGCTTCGCCCGTTCGCGGGAGCGCAGGCCGGCCTGAACGTCCGCCACGTTGACCTTGTGGTAGTGGGTGGCATGCAGGGTCGCGGCGGTCGGCGAAGGAACCCAGGCGGTGTTGGCGCCGGCCTTCGGGTGACCGATCTTCTGCTCCAGCATCGCCGCCATCATGTCGGGCATGGCCCACATGCCCTTGCCAATCTGGGCGTGGCCAGCAAGTCCGCATTCCAATCCGATGTCGACATTCCAGTTCTCGTAAGCCGCGATCCAGGCGGCCTGCTTCATGTCGCCCTTGCGGATCATCGGTCCGGCTTCCATCGAGGTGTGGATCTCGTCTCCGGTGCGGTCGAGGAACCCGGTGTTGATGAACACGACGCGCTTGCTGGCAGCGCGGATGCATTCCTTGAGATTGATCGTGGTGCGGCGTTCCTCGTCCATGATGCCCATCTTGATGGTGTTGGGCGCCATTCCGAGAGCGGCCTCGACGCGGCCGAAGATCTCGACGGCGAAGGCAACTTCTTCCGGGCCATGCATCTTCGGCTTAACGACATACATCGAGCCGGTTGCGGAGTTGGCGCGGCGGCCATTCGGGCCGATGTCGTGCAGGGCGATGAGACCGGTCAGGAATGCATCCATGATGCCTTCGGGGATCTCGTTGCCGTCATGATCGAGGATGGCCGGGTTGGTCATCAGGTGACCGACATTGCGGATCAGCATCAGCGAGCGGCCCTTCAGCGACGCAGCCTCGCCGTCCGGGGTTGTGAATTCAACGTCGGCATTGAGCTTGCGGATGAAGCTCTTGCCGCCCTTGTGGACCTCCTCGGCCAGATCGCCCTTCATCAGGCCGAGCCAGTTGCGATAGACCAGCGTCTTGTCTTCCGCATCGACGGCGGCGATCGAATCCTCGCAGTCCATGATGGCGGTGACGGCGGACTCGAGGATCACGTCGGAGATGCTCGCCTTGTCGGTCTTGCCGATGACGCTCGACGGATCGACGCAGACCACCGCGTGCAGGCCATTCTTGATGAAAAAGAGCCGGTAGGCGTGATCGCCATCGCGCTTGAAGCCGGTGTACTGGCCCTCGTCAGCCAGCATCGTCTCGCCGCCGGCGGTCTCGATCTTCAGTTCGCCGTTTTCGAATTCGAAGCCGGTGACGTCAGCCCAGTTGGCGCCCTTCAGCGGCACGCTGTCATCGAGGAACGCCTTGGCCCAGGCGATGACGCGGCCGCCGCGCTCCTCGTCATAGCCGCCACCCTTGGGCAGGTCGCCGAGCGCATCGGTGCCGTAGAGTGCGTCATACAGTGAACCCCAGCGCGCGTTGGCGGCGTTGAGGGCGAAGCGGGCGTTCATCACCGGAACCACCAGCTGCGGGCCGGCGATCAGGGCGATTTCGGGGTCGACGTTTTCGGTCGAGACCTGGACCGGACCGCCCTCAGGCAGCAGATAGCCGATCGAGGTCAGGAAATCCTTGTAGACAGCCATGTCGACGGGCGCGCCGTTTTCGCGGTACCAGGCGTCGATCTTCTCCTGCAACGCATCGCGCTTGGCGAGCAGCGCCCGGTTTTTCGGTGCCAGATCGGAAACGGCCTGGCCAAACGCCTCAAAAAACCTGTCTGCTTCCACACCGGTGCCCGGCATTGCTTCGTTGACGATGAAGTCGTGCAGGTCGGCGCTGATTTTCAGGCCATTCTTTTCGATTCTTGTCACTTTGACTCTCCGTTTTGCGGACGCAGTTCCACGCATCCAGACTCTGGGCCGACCCTGCCGGGCGGCTCATTGCCTGTCAATTCATCGATAGTGCAAATGATTTTTTCCAAATTGGAACAAATCAACCTGCAGCTATGCGCGGACGTCCGGAAGCCGTGGCAATGAAACGGGCTTCGACAAGCTTTTCCAGACCCTCGATCACCGGCATGTCGATATGATCGCTGAGTTCGACCACGGGATGATCCGCGCCACTGCGGATCGCAGCTTGGCGCGCTTCGGTCGAAGCCAGATCGCGCGCCCGGGCAAAGGCATCGGCGCGATCCTTGAACAGCTGATGCTCGCCTGCGCCATTGACCGCGTAGCGGCCCTCGTCGGGTTCGGTCACGAACACGGTTACCGTCTCGCGCACCTGGCCCACCACGGCGCCCACCGCATTGGCGACGCCGGCATGAACCGGCACGAAACTCTCTATGTCGAGCATGTCGGCCACGGCCGGATAATGCACCGATGCCGATGCGCCGAGCGCCACCAATGGCCGGTCCGGCCTGATGCCAAAGCGGATCAGGCCCGGCGCCCGCGTCAGCGCGCGGTCGATGAAGGCCGATTTTGCCACATCGATCCCGGTAATGCCCTCGTCCGCCATCAGCGCGGTCAACACGGCTTCCGCACTCTGGCGGGTCAGGCGCGCCGAGACCCTTTCGGCGAGGTCTGACGGCGATTCCGCGACCGGCCGGCCGGAACCGGCCTTGCGGCGGCAAAACACCTCGGCGCCAAGCCGCGCGGCCTCGGCGTTCCACTGGTCCTGACGGCCCAGCACATGCATCGCGTCGGACGGCGTGAAACCGGAGATCAACACCAGTCCGCGCGCCACCAGCCGGTCGAGCGTGGCTCGCTGGGATGTCGAGGTCAGCACCACGTCAAGCGGCTGCGGCTCGAGCGTTATCCGCTCGTAAAGCGAGGCTTCCTGGGCGGTCAAACCGGCGGCCAGCGCCTTGGGCAGGCCGGTGCGCAGGGCAAACCGGCCATCGTAGCGACCGGGGAAGGCGGCCTGCGCCTGCCGCTCGAGACCGGTAAGGACCGGCTGCGGCCAGAGATGGGCTGCGAGGCTCAACGGCATCAGCCGCCGCGGACCGAGGGTCAGCCCCGCTTCAAAGCCGCCCTCCTCCAGCCGCAGCTCGGAATCGCCACCAAGCCCGAAGGTGTGCATGGCCACGGCCTCGACCATGGTCCGGTAGCGGCCGACGGTGGCGCCTTCGCCGTCAAGACGCGGATAGCCGCCGTCGAGCACGGCAACATCGGTGGTGGTGCCGCCGATGTCGGACACGACGGCATTGTCGAGCCCGGTCAGATGCCGGGCGCCGACGAGACTTGCCGCCGGACCGGACAGAATGGTCTCGATCGGCCGCATCAGCGCCTCGGCGGCTGAAATCAGAGCGCCGTCGCCGCGCACCACCATCAACGGCGCCTTAATGCCGCGGCCCGCGAGATAACCGCTGGTGGCGTCGATCAGGCGGGCCACCATCGATATCAGCCGGGCATTCAGCAACGTGGTCAAGGCCCGACGCGGACCGCCAAGCCGGGAGGACAGGTCGTGGCTGCAGGTAACCGGCAAAGATGTTCGACGTCGTACCAGGTCGCGCACCGCGATCTCGTGGGCGGGATTGCGAACCGCGAAATAGCCGGCGATCGCCACCGCCGAGACTTCCTCGCTCAAGGCGTCAATCTGTGCTTCGAGAGGGGCGAGATCGAGCGGCGTCTCGTTGCCGTGGACATTGTGGCCGCCGGACAGGTAGATCACCGGATCCGTGCCCAGGGCTTCCGCCAGCCCGTCACGGGCCAGATCCTGCGGTCCGAAACCGATCATCACAAGTCCCGCGCGTCCACCCTGACCTTCAACCAGCGCATTGGTGGCGAGCGTGGTCGAGAGCGAGACCAGCCGGATCCGCGAAACGGCGCCGCCGATCTCGGACAGGACGGTTTCAACCGC
>JAHJUC010000091.1 GCA_018829385.1 Alphaproteobacteria bacterium | reverse complement strand
GTGAAACCGGACGAAATGCTCGAGCGCCTGCGGCGGCGCCAGGCCGGGCTCTTCGGCCTCGGACCAGGCATTGAGCAGCGTTTCCATGTGAACCTGCAGCAGCTCGTTGAGCAGATCCTGCTTGGTCGGAAAATGGTTGTAGATCGCCCCGGCCTGGACCCCGGTTTCAGCGGCGATCTCCCGCATCGACACCGCGGCGTACCCCGAGCGCGCAAACAGTTCGAGCGCCGCATTGCGCAGCTTCTCCGCTGTTTCAGCCCCCGTTGATCCCGCCCGTCGCGCCATGGCCCACACAATTAAATGAACGTTTGTTTATTTTATCGTCTTCCGTATAAATCCGCAAGTCCCCGACATTCTCGTCGCAACAAATTCTTCTCTCCCGCTGCCTGATCCGGGGTATTCGCCTTGAACGCCGCGCGTCCACCTGGACGCGCAAAGAACGCTCTACCATTTCAAATCCAGGGCATCTTGTCTGCGCCGGGCGGTTTCGCCTGAACGCAGGATGCTCTCGTCAGGCCAGCCAGCGCTTGCGCCGCTTGTAGTGCTTGACGTTCTTGAACGACCGCCGCCCCTCGCCGCCGACGCCGAGATAGAACTCCTTGACGTCCTCGTTCTCGCGCAGGTCCTTGGCCACGCCATCCATGACGATGCGGCCGGATTCGAGAATGTAGCCGTAGGTGGCGTAGCGCAGCGCAATGTTGGTGTTCTGCTCGGCCAGCAGGAAGGACACGCCCTCCTGCTCGTTGAGCTTCTTGATGATCTCGAAGATTTCTTCCTGCAGCTGCGGCGCAAGCCCCATCGACGGCTCGTCCAGCAGGATCATTTTCGGCCGGCTCATCAGCGCCCTGCCGATTGCCGTCATCTGCTGCTCGCCGCCGGAGGTGTATCCGGCCTGGCTCGTGCGCCGTTCCCTCAATCGCGGGAAATAGTCGTAGACCATCTCGATATCGCGCTTGATCGCCGCGTTGCCGTCGCGTCGCGTGAACGCGCCGGTGAGCAGGTTTTCCTCGACCGTCAGATGTCCGAAGCAATGCCGGCCTTCCATTACCTGGATGCAGCCCCGCCGCACCAGCTCATTGGCCGTCTGCGCCTCGATCCGCTTGCCTTCAAACTCGATCGATCCCTTGGTCACCTCGCCGCGCTCGGAGCGCAGCAGGTTGGAAATCGCTTTCAGCGTCGTCGACTTGCCTGCCCCGTTGGCCCCCAGCAGCGCCACGATCCCGCCCTCCGGCACCGTCAGCGATACGCCCTTGAGCACAAGGATCACGTGATCGTAGATCACTTCGATATTGTTCACCGCCAGGATGTTTGGCTGTGCGGTCGCATCGGTTGATACGGAAGTGGACATCGACATGGACCCTCTCCGGTCGGGAATGAAAATCAGGAGCAGTTGCCTGCCGCGCGGAATTGGGTTCCGCGCGGCAGTTTGTTTCATGCCATCAATTGTTCAGGCACGGTTCAGTCCGCTCGGGCCATGGCGCATTGCTGGCGACATACTCTTCGGCTGCCTTCTTCAACAGCGGCTTGACCATGTCGACGTCCGGAGAGAACCAGTCGCCGGACTTCTGCCAGTCCTTGCCGTCCCATTCGACCACATAGACCTTGTGGTGACCGGAATGGTCCTCACAGGACAGTTTCATGGGAAGCGCGAAGCCTTCCATGCCCATTTCCTTGAGCCGCTCTTCGGTGATGTCGAGGTTCTCAAGGCCGGCGCGCATGTCGGTGGCGTCAATCACCGTCTTGCCCGTCAGTTCCTGGGCCCGGCGGATGCCCTCGGCAATCAGCATCGAGTTGTAGACGCCGCGGTTGTAGAGGTTGTCGGCAAACTTTGCCGGGTCCACCTGGCTCTTGCCGGCATCAACGACATACTTCTTGATGTCGGCGATGAACGGATAATCCGCACCGACACCGTGGAAGTTGAGCGTACGGTAGCCTTTGGCTGCTTCGCCGCCGGCTGCCGCGTCATCGTTGCCGCCCGACCACCACACACCGTAGAACTTGTCCATCGGATAACGGATCTTGGTGGCTTCCTTGACCGCGGTCGGGTTCATTGCACCCCAGCCCCACATCACCATGTAGTCGGGCTTGTCACGGCGGATGTTAAGCCATTGCGATGCCTGGTTCTGCATTTCCTTGCCGGGAACCGGGTACTGCAGCAGCTCGAAGCCCATGTCCTTGGACAATTGTTCCAAGAGCGGGATCGCTTCGCGTCCGTAACCGGCGTCAAGGAAGATGTAGCCGATCTTCTTGCCCTTCATCGCCTCGGCGCCACCCTCGCGGCGGGTGATGTCGGTGATGATGGCCGAAGCGCCATCCCAGTACGTGTCCGGCGGGTTGAACACCCAGGGGAACGTGTTGCCTTCAGCGGCGGCCGAAAGGCCATAAGCCATCGACAGGACCGGGATCTTGTCGACCGATGCCTTCGGGATCACCTGCAGCGTGATGCCGGTCGAATAGGGGCTGATGACCAGGGCGCCATTGCCCTTGACCTGCTCGTAGCACTCCACGCCCTTCTGGGTGTCGTAGCCGGTTTCGCATTCCTCGACTTTGATCTTGACCCCGTTGATGCCGCCATCGCGCTCGTTGAGCATGGTGAGATAGTCATGCATGCCGTTGGCGATCGGGATGCCCGAGCCGGCATAGGGGCCGGTCCGGTAGCTGAACAGCGGTACAAACAGCTCGTCGGCGAAGGCCGGCAACGCTGCGCCCGCCAATGTGCCGGCCAATATGGTTCCGGCAATCAGACGTTTCAGTCGCATTGTATTCCTCCCATTAGGCGCGAAAACCGCACCAGTCCGGGGACCCTGTTCCTCCCGACATAACCGGTCCGGACGGGTCCCATGCCCGGACAATGTCGCTTATGGAACCTCGCCGGAGCGCCTCCTCAGGCACCCCGGAAAGCACCAGTTGGTCAGCCGTATGGAAACGGCCAGACCCGCAGTTTCTCCTTGCCGAGCGACCAGAGCCTTGCCAGCCCGTGCGGTTCGACAATGAGAAAGAAGATGATCAGTGCGCCCACCACCATGGTCGCAATGTGAAACACGGTCTCTGCGCCGATATCGATACCCATCGCCGGCAACACCGCGCGCAGCACGATCGGCAAGCCCCAGATGAAGGCCGCGCCGAAATAGGAGCCCACCAGGCTGCCCAGTCCGCCCAGTATGACCATGAACAGGATCTGGAACGACAGCGTGATCGAGAAGGCCGAAGGTTCGGCAGCGCCGAGATAGAAGAAGATGAACATCGCGCCGGCGACACCGCACAAATAGGACGACACGGCGAAGGCCGAGAGCTTGGCGGTCAGCGGCCGCACGCCCATCAGTTCGGCGGCGATGTCCATGTCGCGGATCATCATCCATTGCCGGCCGATCCGGCCGCGCACGATGTTCTTCACCGCCAGCGTCACCACCACGACAATGCCGAGCACCACGAAATACTGCGTCATTGCCCCTGCGGCCGGTCCGGTAAGGATGATGTCGCCGAAGCCGCGCCGTTCAGGCACCTCGATCGCGCCGGATGCATTGTAATTGTAAAGCCATGGAATGCGGATGAAGCACCACTCGAGGAAGAACTGCGCGGCAAGCGTGGTGACCGCCAGATACAGTCCCTTGATCCTCAGCGAGGGCAATCCGAAGATCACGCCGATACCAGCCGAGAAAAGTCCCGACAGCAACACCAGGATGATGATGTTCACATCCGGAAAGATCGTCGTCAGCTTGTAGCAGCTGTAGGCGCCGACGCCCATGAACGCGCCGGTCCCGAGTGACAGCTGCCCTGCATAGCCGGTCAGGATGTTCAGTCCGATCGCCGCCAGCGCCAGGATCAGGAACGGCGTCATGATCGCGTTGAGAAAGAAGTCGCTCGCCACGAACGGGATCGCGATCGCGATCACCCCGATGATCATCATTCCGATCCGGTCTTCCCGGATCGGGAAGATCGACTGGTCGGAAATGTAACTGGTCTTGTACTGGCCAGATTCGCGGTACAGCATTACTCGTCTCCCCAGACATTCCCGCTCGACGGCAGTATGTGCGAATGCGGACCGGTCAGGCGGAACCGGTGCCCGGTCGGCGCCTCCATGATCACTGAATGATCGATCACGCTGACCTTGCGTCCGCCGAGGTTTTCGATGCGCTGGATCTCGGCGGCAAGGTCATCGGTTTCGATGTCGAAGTGAATTTGCGCCTCGTCGCGAACGGCTTCAATGATCAATGAAACACCCTTGTCGGCCGCCATGATGGTGGCGCGCTTGCCGTCATCGATATGCGAGGGCTGGCCAAGCAGTTGCGACCAGAAACTGGCTGCGTGTTCGATATGGTCGGTGTGGCAATCGATGACGATGGCTGAAAGTCTGCTTTTATGCATCGCTTACACCCTTTCGATAATGCGTTCGCCGAACAGGCCCTGCGGCCGGAACAGCAGGAAGATCAGCGCGATCATGTAGGCGAGCCAGCTTTCGATGCCGCCGCCCACCAGTGGACCCCAGTAAATCTCGCCGATTTTCTCGCCAATGCCAATGATCAGCCCGCCAACGATCGCCCCGGGGATCGAGGTGAAGCCGCCGAGAATCAGCACCGGCAGCGCCTTCAGCGCGATGATCTCGAGCGCGAACGACACGTCGGAGCGCGCGCCCCACATGATGCCCGTCGTCAGCGCCACGATGCCCGCGGCAAACCAGACGATGGCCCAGATCTGGTTGAGTGAAATCCCCACCGACAGCGCTGCCTGGTGGTCGTCGGCCACTGCCCTGAGCGCCCGGCCGATCCGGGTCTTGTTGAAGAACACCGCCAGGCAGCCCACCATGATCAGCGCGATCACTGCCGCGGCGATGTCGATGTGCTGCAGGATCAACAGCCCGCCATCGCCGATCTCGAACGCGGTCGATCCGGTCGGCAGCCCCAGTTCGCTGGCAATCATCTGCTTGGGTTCGCCACCGAAGATGAACTCGCCGAAGCCGATCAGGAAGTAGGTCAGGCCGATGGTCGACATCAGGAGGATGATGTCGGGCTGGTTGACCAGCGGCCGCATCACGAAGCGTTCCACGGCAAGCGCCAGCAGCCCCATCACGCCGATGGTCAGGATCAGCGCCAGGTAGGCCGGAACACCCTTTTCGTGCAGGCCGACAAGCGTCAGCCCGGCAAACACCACCATGATGCCCTGCGCGAAGTTGAACACGCCCGAGGCCTTGAAGATCAGCACGAAGCCGAGCGCAATCAGCGCGTAAAGAACGCCGGCGACGAAGCCTTCCCAAAGCACCTGAAGGAAGAAATCCGGCAGGTCGACCATCTGGACAAACGGATCGACAAGAATTGAGTACAAGATGTCCATCAGTGCGACACTCCCAGATAGGCGTCGATGACGTCCTGGTTGTTCTTCACTTCCTCCGGCGGACCGTCGCCGATCTTGCGCCCGTAATCGAGCACCACCACCCGGTCGGAAATGTCCATCACCACGCCCATGTCATGCTCGATCAGGGCAATCGTGGTGCCCATCTGGCTGTTCACGTCGAGAATGAAGCGGCTCATGTCCTCTTTTTCCTCGAGGTTCATGCCCGCCATCGGCTCGTCGAGCAGCAGCAGGTCCGGCTCCATCGCCAGCGCCCGGCCGAG
>JAHJUC010000642.1 GCA_018829385.1 Alphaproteobacteria bacterium | reverse complement strand
TCGACGCCGGCGAAGATCTTGGCACTTTCCGAGATCCCCGGCAGCCGCTCGTGCAGCACCGCCGGATCGAGGTGGTCGAGGTGCAGGAAGATGTGGTCCTTGGCCTTGCCGACGCCGCGGCCCTCGCGGATTTCCAGCGTCATGCAGCGCGAGACGACGTCGCGCGAGGCGAGATCCTTGGCCGACGGCGCGTAGCGCTCCATGAAGCGCTCGCCCTCGGAATTGACCAGGTAGCCGCCTTCGCCGCGCGCTCCTTCCGTGATCAGGCAGCCTGCGCCGTAGATCCCGGTCGGGTGGAACTGCACGAACTCCATGTCCTGCAGCGGCAGCCCGGCGCGGGCGATCATGCCGCCGCCGTCGCCGGTGCAGGTGTGCGCCGACGTGGCCGAGAAATAGGCCCGGCCGTAGCCGCCGGTCGCCAGCACCACCATCTTCGCCGAGAAGCGGTGAATGGTGCCGTCATCGAGGTTCCAGGCCACCACGCCGGTGCAGCGGCCGTCCTCTTCCATCAACAGGTCGAGCGCGAAATACTCGATGAAGAACTCGGCGTTGTTTTTCAGCGACTGGCCGTAGAGCGTGTGCAGGATGGCGTGGCCGGTGCGGTCGGCCGCCGCGCAGGTGCGCTGCACCGGGGGGCCTTCGCCGTAATTCTGCATGTGGCCGCCGAACGGCCGCTGGTAGATCCGGCCATCCTCGGTGCGCGAGAACGGCACGCCGTAATGCTCGAGCTCGTAGACCGCCTTCGGCGCTTCCATGGTCAGGTACTGCATGGCGTCGACATCGCCGAGCCAGTCCGAGCCCTTGACCGTGTCGTACATGTGCCACTGCCACGAATCGGGCGTCATGTTGGTGAGCGAGGCGGCGATGCCGCCCTGCGCCGCAACCGTGTGCGACCGGGTCGGGAACACCTTGGAGATGCAGGCGGTGCGAAAACCCTGTTCGGCCATGCCCAGCGTGGCGCGCAGTCCGGCGCCTCCGGCACCCACAACGACCACGTCATAGGCGTGATCGACAATCGAATAGGCGCGTCCGCCAATGTTGACGCTCGACGTCATTACCATGATCTGTCAGCCTCCGAAGCCGAGTTTGAGGACCGCGAACAGCGACACGGCGCCGACCACGATCGAAAAGAATGTGTTGAGGATCAGCAGGCTCACCTTCATGCCCTCGGCATGGATATAGTCCTCGATGATCACTTGCATACCGAGCTTCATGTGAATGATGCCGGAAATCACCATCAGGCCCATCAGCACCGCCACCAGCGGATTGGACAGAGCGCCAACGACCACCGCGTAGGGCTCGCCATTGTAGGCGATGATGAAGAAGATGAAGAACAGGAACAGCGGCACGTTGGCGACGGCCGTCAGCCGCTGCCGCCAGAAATGATCGGTGCCTTCCTTGGCCGAACCGAGCCCGCGGACCTTCGAGAGGGGCGTACGCATCTTGTTGGTATCCATGTCCCTCGTGCTCCTAGAAACGGGTTGCGTAGCCGGCGATCCAGACCAGGATCGTCAGGATGCTCGAGCCGGCGATCGTCGCCCAGGCCATCTTCGTCGAGGTCTTCGGATCGAAGCCGCGGCCGGTGTCCCAGATGAAATGCCGGATGCCGCCGAGCAGGTGATGCAGCAGCGCCCAGGTGTATCCGAACAGCACCAGCCGTCCGAGGAAGGAGCCAAAAATGCCGTTGACCCAGTCGAAATAGGCCTCGCCCGAGGCGGCGGCCACCAGCCACCAGGCCACCAGCAGCGTGCCGGCGTAAAGCGCCATGCCGGTAAAGCGGTGGACGATCGACATCACCATGGTGGGGATTTGCTTGTAGATGCTCAGGTGCGGCGACAACGGCCGGTTCTGCGTCACATTGGTCATCGGGACCTTGTCCTTCTTTCCCTCAAGGAGAGCCACACGCGTTCCCGCGAGGCGATCCGCGGCGGCTGTGCAGCGTTTTAGTGCGTTATGTGCACCGCGTCAAAGCCCGGATTGCCTTCAGTGGCGCGCCTTTCGTCGAAAGCAAAACCCGGATTTCGCCTTCCATACCGCTTCAAACGATTCAAAATGCTTAACAGGGCAAGAATGTGCCGTATTGCGCCCGGCGACCGGGCCGCACAATTCCGTTTGCACCGCAAGAACAGTCAGCGCGAATGGTCGAATCGCAGTTCCCAGCTGGAAAAATCCGCCTTGGTGGCGAGTTTTTCATAGAGCTTGCGGCCGTCTTCGGGCTGCCGCGGCGCATTGAGGATGATTCGCGACCAGCCATGCGCGTCGGCTTCCTCGGCCAGCATGTCGATCATCGCCTGGGCGATGCCCATCTTGCGGTGCAGATGGCTGACATAGAGATGGTCGACCTGTCCCAGCCGCATGCCGCTGACCGGATCCGGCAGATCGTAGAAGATCACGAAACCGACCAGCTCGCCGTCGAGCCGGGCGCCGAAAATCTGGGCGGCGCGGTCCTGCAGCAGCGTCTCGGCGTAATAATCGTCCGGCCGGCGCGGCGCGCCGCGCTTCAGCGACTGCACGTAGGCCGCCAGCAGCGGTGAGAAATGATGCGCGTCGTTGAGGCGCAGCAGCGAGATGTCGATGTTCTTGGGCGTATCCATGGGCGGCATGTTTCGTCGAAACTCCGGCCCCGGTCAAGCCTGCCGAAAGTCTGATCACAGCCGTCACCCGGCCGGGCGGACAAACCGCGCATCTTAACGTTAACCGGCGATTGCCGCTTGGCCCGCGTGACTCGCGTTCCGGCCTCATGCACAATGCTGCCAGGATTGACTGCCACATTGGGTTCCGGCCGGCGCAACCGGATCGATCAGGGGGGCGTGAACCGCTCGAACCCGCGAGCCCGTTGAGCCGCTTGAACCTGCAAGAAGGAAACCGCAATGACCGCCACGCTTTCTTCGCCCTTGAGCATCCGCAGGCCTGCCCGGGCGGCTCTTGCGCTGCTGATCGGGCTGGCCGTGAGCGGCACGGCAGTGGCCACCGAGCTCCTGCCGCCGGCCAGCAAGTCGAAACTGCTCAGGGACCGCGACGTCACCATCATCATCATCGATGAGAACGACCGCCGCTCGTCCTCACGGGTCGAAAAGCCGGCCGCGACGCAGCCGGATCTGCCGCGCCCACCCGCTTCCAGGGTCTCCCGCGACGAGGATGAGCTCAAGATCCGCATCCGGCGCGACCGCTCCACCAACGCCGGCACGACCGTCCGTTCCGGCCCGAAGATCATCATCGTCGACAAGAATTCCAGCGGCTGCGGCGGCAGCGGCGTCTGCGTGATCCGTCCCTAGGGTTACAGTCCAAGGGTGACGGCCCCAGCGTGACGGCAGACCCGCGCAGGACCGATGGGCCGCGGGCTGCGGACCTTCAGGCCCGGCTTTCCCTCTCACCGGTGCGACTTGCCGACTTCACAAGCCCGTTTCGCGGCTTTCGTCCCATAACGGCACAGGTTTGTGCCAGGCCACCAATCCGCTCAACAGCATCCTAACCAAGTTCTCGGGATCAGCGTGACGTTGCTTCGGGTTAGGCAGACACTGTCTCCATCACATCGTAGGAGGCAGTCACATGCGATCAACAGCCTGGAACACGCCGCTCACCATCGATGACCCCGCGACAGGGCTTCACCGCACGGTGAAAACCGCCCGGCAGGCGAAGAACCTGCTGCACCGCAACTGGCCGGACACGCACGGCAGCCGCTATCACGAGGCCGAGCAGGCTTGCGACGAGGTCATCCACGGCCAGGCGCCGCCGCGCAAGGCCCGCCACGCCCTCATCGCCGCAGCCATCGAGGCGCACCTGCATCTGAGTTGAGCGACGAGAACAAAGCCCCCAGGACCAGAGAACCCGCCGAGCGATCGGCGGGTTTTTGGGTTGGATATGACAATGCGAGAATAATGACGGACATGTGGTGAACCGGGCTGGGCTCACGGGCTGCACTTACCCCCACCCGGCTCTGTCTTGCGGTGCAAGCCAGTCGCCGACCTCCCCTCAAGGGAGAGGTGGAAGCGGAGGTGTGGGGCGTGGACGAGCCTCAATCTCCGTCACTCCGGACCTGATCCGGAGTCC
>JAHJUC010000641.1 GCA_018829385.1 Alphaproteobacteria bacterium | reverse complement strand
GGTGCAGTCGGGTCTGCCGGCTCCGCCGGGCACGCATTCCCAGGCACTGGTCGGCTATATCTGGGCCATCAACCTGGCGAAGGCAGACCGCTTTACCCTGCGGATCGAAAAGGACGGGCGGCTGTTCAGCGAGCAGACGAGTGAGCCGCTGGACCGGTCAAAGGCGGTCTATGTCGCCTATTCGGGCAAGAAGGGAGCCCCGAGGGCCGGACACTACAGGCTGGAAGCCGCAATTGTCAGGCAGGGCAGGACGATTGTGGTGGAGAGCAAGGAGCTCATCCTCAACTAGATACTGCCCGCCTAGACCTTTTTCACCGCAATCACCGCATTGGTGCCGCCGAAGGCAAATGCATTGGAGATGGCAATGTCGACCTTCCGTTCGCGCGCCACGTTCGGCGTGACGTCGAGATCACAAAGCGGGTCGGGGGTGGTGTAGTTGATGGTCGGCGGGATCACGCCCTCGCGCACCGCATTGACGCAGGCAATCAACTCGATGGCGCTTGATGCGCCAAGACAATGGCCATGCATGGACTTGGTCGAGGAGATCGCGACCTTGTCCGCGGCGGAACCGAAGACTGCGCGGATGACGCGGGTTTCGGTCTGGTCGTTGGTCTGGGTGGCCGTGCCGTGGGCGTTGATGTAATCGACCTGATCGGCGGATATGCCGGCGTCGGCAAGGCAATTGCGCATGGCTGCGGCAGGCCCCTCGACCGTCGGGTTGACGATGTCGGAGGCATCTCCGGACATGCCCACGCCGATGATCTCGGCGAGAATGTTGGCCCCGCGCGCCCTGGCATGCTCATAGGATTCGAGAACCGCGATGGCGGCGCCGTCGCCCAGCACCAGCCCGTCGCGATCGGCGGAAAACGGCCGGCAGACCGAGCGGGCAAGCACGCGCAGCGATTCCCAGGCCTTGAGCGGCCCGTAGACGAGGGCCAGTTCAGCGCCGCCGGCGAGCATCACGTCGGCGCGACCGAGCCTGATCTGGTCCACGGCGGAAATGAAGGCATGGTTTCCAGACGCGCAGGCCGAGGTCACGCCAAATACCGGACCTTGCAGCCCCATGGCGATGGACACATGGCCGGATGGGCCGCTCGGCATCACCCGTGGAACCGTAAAGATATGGGTGCGCTTCTTCTTCTCGACGAAGATGTCGACATAGCTCTGGTCGACCGCATCGGTGCCGAAGATGCCGACGCCAACCACCGCGCCGGCGCGCTCGGGGTTGAACTCACCCGGCTCCAGCCCGGCCTGCAGCATGGCCTGGCGCGCGGCAATCACCGAAATCCGGCTTATGCCGCTCATGGTCAGGCTTTGACGCTTGTCGATTCCTTCATTTTCTGGGTAGCCGATGATGCCGCAGCCAACATTGACCTTGAGGTCGCGGGCTTCGATCTCGAGCGGACGGCAGCCGTCCTGGCCTTCTTTCATGCCGCCCCAGATCGCGCCGGAATTGCCACCCAAAGCGCAAATGCCGCCCATTCCGGTGATGACGACACGCCGCTGGTTCATGGTCAGTTCTTGTCCGCGACGAGTTTCTTGACCATGTCGACGATGTCGCCGACGGTCTTGAGCGATTCCCAGGCTTCGGCAGTGTTCAGATCAATCTCGATATCGTGCTGATCCTCGATATCCATCACGATTTCGGTCAGGACGAGCGAATCGATTTCGAGTTCCGCCAGTTCGGTGTCGCGCGTGATCTCGCCCGCTTCGATTTCACCCGAGGACGCAATAAGTGCGATGATCGATGCTTCGATATCCTTGGACATGAATACTCCCCTCTACCCGCGCCGAAACGCAAAATTCACCATGAAATCTGGCAGCTGATGGCCAGTGAACCGGACTTAAAGCCAGGGATGATTGTCCGCAGCCCTGGTTTCATATGTATCGATGGCGCTGGCTTTCTCGAGAGTCAATCCTATGTCGTCCAGTCCATTGAGCAGGCAATGCTTCTTGAAGGCGTCGATATCGAACGTGATCACGCCGCCATCCGGCCCGCGGATTTCCTGTTCTTCCAGGTCGATCGACACGGTTGCATTGGCGCCGCGGCGTGCGTCGTCCATCAGCTTGTCGAGGTCTTCCTGGCTGACAACGATAGGCAGAATGCCGTTCTTGAAGCAGTTGTTGTAGAAAATGTCGGCGAAGCTGGTGGAAATCACGCAGCGAATGCCAAAGTCCAGCAAAGCCCACGGCGCGTGCTCGCGCGAGGAGCCGCAGCCGAAATTGTCGCCTGCGATCAGGATGGATGCATTGCGCCAGGCCGGCTGATTGAGCACGAACTCCGGGTTCTCCGATCCATCCTCATTGTAGCGCGCTTCGGCGAACAGGCCCTTTCCAAGACCGGTACGCTTGATCGTCTTGAGATAATCCTTGGGGATGATCATGTCGGTGTCGATGTTGACAACCGGGAGGGGTGCGGCAACGCCGGTGAGGCGGGAGAATTTTTCCATGACTTGCTGGTCCTGTCTGTCTGTGCCGGAGCATTTAACAAACATGGAGCCGAAAAAGAAGGGGTTGGCTACGACTTCGCCGCAAGAAGGCTAATCCGTGCGACCAAAGTCTGGAATTACATATCGATAATGGTGCCGCGTCCGTCATTCCAGACCCGGTATTCGGTCTTGGACTTGTCACCGCTTGCAGTTGTGGAGGCTGTGGCCATGGCAGGCTGAAACCGTCCGGTCAGCCGGGCCACGGCGATTGCGCCGGCCGCAACAGTGCCAAGGACAAGCGCCAGCGCCAGGCCCGCGAAAGCGGCAAACACCAGACCCAGGCCGGTCACGACTGCGAGAATGTTTCTCATGACGAGGTTCCCTTGTTTCATGCATTGCATGTGGGGATTGCAGGCGCGGCGTTCAATAGCTGCCGGCCGGAGCCCCTGGAGGGCCGGTCCCGCCGGGCCTGCGATCGAACTTATCTGTTGCGGCGGAAATGAGCCCCTTGCATGGCCGCACTGCCGAAGGCAATAAATGCGGCATGAATCAGTCATCCTCCTCAAGGCCGGTCCGGCCTCGCCGTTCCGTGCTCTATCTGCCGGCAAACAATTCCCGCGCGCTCGACAAGCTGCCAGGCCTGGCCTGTGACAGCGCCGTGATCGATCTCGAGGATTCGGTCGCGCCCGGCGCCAAGGATGAAGCGCGCGAGAACCTGCGGCGTTTCTTCGCCGATGGCCGTCCGTCGGCCTTGCCCGCCGGCATGGAGACGGTCATCCGCATCAATTCGCTGGCATCGCCATGGGGCGGCGAGGATCTGCTGGCCGCGCGCGGCTGCAAGCCGGATGCGATCCTGATCCCCAAGGTGGAGGCGCCCGAGGACATCGCGGCGGTGGAGGATGCTCTCGAGCAGACCGATGCGCCGGCGGGCTTGCGGCTCTGGGCGATGATCGAAACGCCGCGCGGGGTGATGAACGCCGGCCTGATCGCGCGCATGGCGCGGACCGACGGTGCCCGGCTGGATTGTTTCATCACCGGAACGAACGACCTGATGAAGGAAACCGGCGTCGCGGCCTTGCCGGGGCGGCCGTGGCTGGCGCCCTGGCTGATGCAGATCGTGCTTGCTGCACGGACCTACGGGCTTGATGTACTCGATGGCGTGTACAATGATTTCCGGGACGAGGCGGGACTGATCCGCGAATGTCACGACGGGCAGGCGATGGGGTTTGACGGCAAGACGTTGATCCATCCAGCCCAGATCGGACCGGCAAACAGCGCGTTTGGAATTTCGCCTGAGCGGCTGGCGGAAGCCAGGGCGATTGCCGAGGCATTTGCCATGCCGGACAATCGGGACCGCGGCGTCATCAGTCTTGAAGGAAAGATGGTCGAGCGGCTGCATCTGGACATGGCCGAACGGCTGATCGAAAAGGCGGCGCGGATATCGGCGCGGCATGGCGGAGACCTGACCACATGAAACTCTATCGCTTTCTGACCGGACCTGATGAAGGCGCCGATTTTTGCCACAAGGTCAGTCTGGCCTTGTCCAAGGGCTGGCAATTGCACGGTTCACCTTCGTTGTCCTTCAATGCGGCAACGGGCGTGATGTATTGCGGCCAGGCCGTGACAAAGGATGTCGAGGGCAAGGACTACGATCCCGGCATGAAACTCGGGGAACAGTGATCTTGACCGAATTTCTGACGTCGACGGATACGGCGGAACTGGTTTCCCTGCGGCGCGAGCTTCACCGCAGGCCGGAGCTCTCAAGCCAGGAGCGGGAAACCGCCGCCCGGATCGTGGCGGAGCTCGAACGCTGCGGTGCCGACGAGATCCTGACCGGTCTTGGCACCCACGGGGTGGCGGCCGTCTATGACAGCGGCGTCGAGGGGCCGACGGTGCTGTTCCGTTGCGAACTCGATGGCTTGCCGATCACCGAGATCTCCAGCTTCGGGTGGCGGTCCGAGATCGAGGGCAAGGGGCATCTGTGCGGCCACGACGGGCACATGGCGATCCTGTGCGGCCTGGCCCGGCAGCTGACGGCAAACCGGCCGGTTCGCGGTCGGGTGGTGCTCATGTTCCAGCCCGCCGAGGAAACCGGGGCGGGCGCCGCGGATGTGATCGCCGATCGGCGGTTCGAGCGGATTCGCCCGGATTTCGCCTTTGCGCTTCACAATCTTCCGGGCCTGCCGCTCGGCGCGGTAGGCGTCCGGCCCGGCCCGTTCACCTTTGCATCGGAGGGGCTGGCGATCCGGCTGACCGGCCGGACCTCGCATGCGGCGCAGCCCGAGGCCGGGGTCAGCCCGGCGGCGGTGATGGTCAGGCTGGTCGAGGCGCTGCCGGCGCTGCCCGCGACGCTGGGCCACACGCCGGGTCACTCGCTGGTCACGCTTTCGCACGCGCGGCTCGGCGAGGCGGCTTTCGGGATCTCCCCGGGAGAGGCTGATATCTGGGCGACCATCCGCGCCATCGACGACGGCTTGCAGGCCGAACTGATGGGCAAGGCCGAGACGCTTGCGCGGGAACTGGCCGAGGCCGGCGGCCTGGGCGTGGATTTTGACCGGCACGAGAATTTCGCGGCGGGACACAATGATGCGGCGGCCGTGGAGTTTATCGAAAAGGCAGCGGCCACTCTGGGCGTGCAGCGCGTCGAGGTCGGCGATCCCTTCCGCTGGTCGGAAGATTTCGGCCGCTTCGGCAGCGTGGCCAAGACCGGCCTGTTCGTGCTCGGCTCGGGCGAGGACCATCCGCGGCTGCACAATCCCGATTTTGATTTCCCCGACGAGCTGATCCCGATGGGCGTCAGCCTGTTCGCCCTGATCGCGCGGGATCTCTGCGGCTGATTCTGTCGGAACCCGGCCCCGGCAGGAAGCCGGGCTCAGGAAACGCCGGCCTCGATGCGTTCCATGTCTTCGTCCGACAGGCCGAAATGATGACCGATCTCGTGGATCAGGACATGGATGATGATGTCGCCCAGGGTTTCGTCGTTTTCCGCCCAGTAGTCGAGGATCGGCCGGCGATAGAGAATGACCCGGTTGGCGAGTTCGCCGGTCTCGATGGTGAAACGCTCGGTCAGGCCGCGGCCCTCGAATAGACCCAGAAGATCGAAGGGGGTTTCAAGGCCCATGTCCTCGAAGATGTCGTCTTCGGGAAAATCGGCGACAATGATCGCCACGTCGCCGGTATGGGCGCGGAAGCTTTCCGGCAGATTGGCATAGGCGTCTATAGCCAGGGATTCGAACTCGGAGAGAGACGGCGCGTGCCGGTCCCGCCAATCCCCTGTCTGATCAATCCGCGCCATGAAGTTTCCCTTTGCCTGCGTCGACCCGTCAGGCCGTGAGTTTGCATATAAGAGAAACCGGCCGGCATTTCGAGAGCAGGAAGTTACGGGGCAGCGATTAGCGTCGCGGAATGTAGCGATCCGACAGGCCCCTGATGATCTCGATCAGGACTGCGGTGAAAACCCCGAACGCCAGGAGGCCGTTGACCGAGACGAAGCCGGACAGAATGCGCCAGCCGGGTTCCACCACGACATCGCCGTAACCGACCGTGGTGAAGGAGACCATCGAGAAATAGACCGCTTCCTCGAATGTCGGAAAGACCTCGAGAATGTAGAAAAGAGTAGCCCAGAGCCAGACGCAGACGGTGTTGGCCATCAACACCAGAACGACGGTGGCGGAGGCCAGTCTGAAGAACTGCCAGATTCCCGGGCGGCGGTCAGCATAATTGGCTTCGGCCTTGCGCACCAGGCGAATGGCGATGAGCACAAAGGCAATCATCACGGCCGTGGAAGCCAGAATGGTCAGGGAGCCGATTATCAGTTCGGTGATCATGGAGTGCTTGCTCGGTGTTGGAAGGGATTGAATGCGGACAGGCGGGGCGGGCAGAGTGATCAAAGGGCCATGAGATTCGGGCGAAGACAGCCCCGATGCTGACCTCAAGCTCGATCCATAACAACATTATCCGGACATTCACCGCCAGCCGCCTTGATGCCGGTCAAATCGGAACAGTCGCTCCGATTTCCGGACAAGTGCGGCGATTTCCCTGTTTGCCCCGGGCAATCCGGTTGGCTATGAGCTGGACGATACAGCTGTGGAACCGGCCGCAGTCGCCAGGATGCTCGACCTGACGCTTGAAAGCCAGTTTCATCATGTCTGAGATGTTAAGAAACTGGAGCGGGCGAGGCGATTCGAACGCCCGACCCCAACCTTGGCAAGGTTGTGCTCTACCCCTGAGCTACGCCCGCTCATCACCATGTCCGTGGGTAACTCGGACCGGCTGTCCAGGCGGTTCCGGCCCGGACCGG
>JAHJUC010000640.1 GCA_018829385.1 Alphaproteobacteria bacterium | reverse complement strand
TACGCAGGCATCCCGGGCAGCCGAGACAGTTTCCGGCGGCAACCCGCGCGCAGGGTGCGAGTGGCGTGCGAACCGCGTTCCGGCGGGTCAGCATAGCGCGGCCTCGAGTTCCTCCCAGTCGCCGAACCGCCACGGCTTGCCAATAACGGCTTCCATGAAGCCTGCGAACACGTCCGCCGGCATTCCCTCCTTCATTCCGGTCACCATGCCGACCCGCTCGGGCCGGCTTGCAGCGCCCATCATGGCGCGCATGAACAGCACCATCTTTTCCGGCGCGATCGCGCCGACGATCCGCTCGCGGATGCCGGTGATCTCGCTTGCGGAAAAATGCGCCTCGATCTGCGGCTGGATCTCGGTTTCTTCCTCGTGCATGTGCTTGAAATCGTCGGCAACGAACAGCGCGAAGCGCTGGTAGAGCTTGCGCAGCCGCACCGGGCGCGCTTCACCCTCGGCCGCGACCAGGTCAGCGGCCAGAGAGCGCAGCTCGTCGAAAGCCTCGACATGGTGGTCGTGATCCTCGCCGGCGTGGCCGGAAGCGCCCGGCAGGCGTTGCTCCACGACGGTATGGATCTCGCGGTTTTCATGGGTGAGATGGCTCATGCCCATGGCGATGTGATCGTCGAGCTGCTTCAGCGCAGCTGCGACAGCGTCCCGGTCGAATGGATCAAGCTGTCCCAGGGCAATGAGCATCCGGGCGCTGGCAAGCCGCAGTCCCTTGTGAACGGCATAATAGAGGTCTTCCTTTGCCTCATGAGAGGCAACAATCCCGGTCTGGGCATTCATCTTGGTCTCCTTGGTGGCGCCGGGGTGGCCGGCTGTCTGAATGGAGCGCGGGATAGACTGTTCGTTTCACTTGAAAAACCGCCGAAAACCGGATTGAGTGTCCGAAATTCCGGGACAATCCATGGACCAGCTCAAGGCAATGAAAGTGTTTCAGCGGGTGGCCGAACGCGGCAGCCTGACGGCGGCCAGTCTCGACCTCGGGCTGTCGCGCGGCGGCGCCAGCGCGGTTGTTACCGAGCTTGAAAAATATCTCGGCGTGCAGCTGATCGAGCGGACCACCCGCAGCCTCAGGCTGACCGAGGACGGGCTGTATTACCTGGAGAAGGCACGGGCGATCACCGAGGCCGTGGCCAATCTGGAGGACGAGGTCGGCTCGGCCGAGCGGCAGCCGCGCGGGCGGCTGAGGGTGCAGATCCCGGCGGGTCTCGCAGCCCTTGCAGTCGCCCCGGCGTTGCCGGAATTCCTGGCGGCCTATCCGCAGGTCGATCTGGAAATCCTGTCGCGCGACGGCGTGCCGGATTTCGTCGGCGACCAGATCGATGCGGCGGTGCTGGTCGGCGCCCTTCCCGCGCTCGACATCGTCGCCCGGCCGCTGGGCCGGATTCCGCTGATGACGGTGGCCTCTCCGCACTACCTTGCGAGCCACGGCACACCGGCCTCGGCGGAGGAGCTTTCGCGCCACCAATGCATTCCGATTATCTCCTCGGTCTCCGGGCGGGCGGTGCCCTGGCGGTTCCGGGTCGACGGCGAGGAGATTTCGGTGCCGGTCAACGGCCGGGTGGCGTTCGAAACCGCCGCCGCCGCGGTGATCGCCGCAAGGCGCGGCGCAGGCATCCTGCAACTGGCGAGCTACCTGGTGTTCAACGAGGTGCGCGCGGGCACCCTGGTGCCGGTGCTCGACGCCATCCGGCCCGGCAGCAGCGAAATGTTCCTCGCCCACCCGCGCCACCGGCTGAAGCCGAAGAAGCTGAAGGTGTTCGAGAAGTTCCTCGTCGAGCTGAACCCGAAGACCCGGGAGAAATGGGGCGTGCGGCAGGCGGAGTGAGGGGGAAACAACTACCTGACAATCACCAGCCGCTCGGCGGCCCTGGTGATCGCGGTGTAGAGCCAGCGTTCGCGGCTGTCGCGGAAAGCGAAGCTTTCGTCGAAGAGCACCACCGAGTTCCACTGCGAGCCCTGTGCCTTGTGGACGGTGAGCGCATAGCCGTAGTCGAAATCGTCGTAGCGTTTCTTGGTCTGCCAGGGCACTTCGAGATCGGGATCGTCGAAGGCGCTCTTCAGGAGCTTGATCTTGGCCGAGCCACGGTCCATGTCGTCGTCCTCGGGCCGGACCAGCAGGTTGATGCCGGGTTTGACGGTTTCCTTCGACGAGGTCATCACCTGCCAGAGCGAACCGTTGAGCAGGCCCTTTGCCGGGTCGTTCCTGAGGCAGACCAGCTTATCGCCGGCCTGCGGATAGGTCTGGTCAAAGCCTTTCAGTTCGCGCAGGCGCTGGTTGTAGCGGCGGCGGGTGCGGTTGATGCCGACGAGAACCTGGTCGGCCTCGAGCACCATGTCGCGGTCGACCTCGTTCTTGCCGATCACCTGGGCGGTGCCGTAGTCGCCATGCATGATCTCGCGGCCCTCGCGCACCTGCATGGCCAGATCGATGATCGGGTTGTCGCGGGCCTGGCGGTGGATCTCGGTAAGCAGGATGTCGGGCTCGTGCTCGGTGAAGAAACCGCCGCCGGAGATCGGCGGCAACTGGCCGGGATCGCCGAGCACCAGGATCGGCGTGCCGAAGCTCATCAGGTCCTTGCCCAGCGCCTCGTCGACCATCGAGCATTCGTCGATGATGATCAGGGCTGCCTGCGCCAGCGGGCTTTGACGGTTGAGCGAGAACAGGGGCGAGACCGTGGTCTTGCCGGTCTCCTCGTCGGAGACCTCCTCCTCGCCCTTGGGGCGGTAGATCAGCGAGTGGATGGTGCGGGCGTTCTTCGCGCCGCGGGCGCGCAGCACCTGCGCCGCCTTGCCGGTGAAGGCGGCAAACAGCACCTCGCCGTCGACGTGCTCGGCGAAATACTTGGCCAGCGTGGTCTTGCCGGTGCCGGCGTAGCCGAACAGCCGGAAGATCGGGGTGCGGCCATCCTTGAGCCAGCGCGAGACGGCTTTCAGCGCCTCATCCTGTTGGGGTGAAAACTTCATGATCCCTCATGGCAGATTCGGTCGGGGATGTCGCGCATGGGAATAGGGCATGTAGGGACGTAGGGGACAGTTTACTTTTCCCGCGCGGTGTGTGGCGCGCCGCTGTGCAGGAGGGAAAAGTAAACTGTCCCCGACATACCCGCTAGACAATCGAGTCCAGATCGTGCTTGCCGAGCGTCTGCAGGAAGGCGAGCTTGGCCTGGCCGAGCACGCCCTTGAGGCCGCAGCGCGGCAGGAACGAGCACTGCTCGTCGCCGAAGCAGCCGGCGATGTTGAAATCGGGCTCCAT
>JAHJUC010000639.1 GCA_018829385.1 Alphaproteobacteria bacterium | reverse complement strand
GCGCCCCGCGCGTAGCCCCAGGCGACGCCGTCGTGCCGGGCGGTGCCGCCGCGCCGCTGCATCAGACCGCCATGCACGGGAAAGCGCGGATTGTCGAAATCGAGAAACGGCACCAGCTCGCGCACCTGGTCGCGGCCCAGCAGCTCGGCGTCCTCGCCGGCCAGCCGCATGGCGTTGCCGCGCCGCGCGTAGGCGTCACGCTGGCCGTCGGAATGGTAGAGGTTGATCACGCCGCGCTGCGACATCATCGCGTTGAAATTCAGCTCCTGCTCGAGCCCTTCCCAGAGTCTGAGCGAATGCGAATAGAACGGCTCGTTGCCCTCGAGCAGGTAGTTCGCCCGCACGATCGTGGTGTTGCGCCCGACATTGCCCGAGCCGAGATAGCCCTTCTCCAGCACCGCCACATTGGTGATGCCGTGGTTTTTCGCCAGATAATAGGCGGTCGCCAGGCCGTGCCCGCCGCCGCCGACGATGATCACGTCATAATGGCTCTTCGGCTCCGGCTCCCGCCAGGCGGGCTGCCACCCCCTGTTGCCCGAAAGCCCCTGCTTGAAGATCGAAAATGCCGAATATTTCATGACCCTGCCCATGCCCCGAATGTGACGCATAGGAGAGCCGAGGGGGGCACGGTGTCAAGGACAGGACGCGACGGAGACGGGGATTGTTTGCGGCGTGGGGGGACAAATGATGCAGTCGGCAGTCAGGCTGCCTTGAAGCGATTGGTGCGATGCCAATCGAGATAGTGCGGATGCGGCCGCAAGCGCGGGTTTTCCGGCACCAGCGCCTTCATGTCGGGCCTCAACAGGTGAGAGACATCGTGATTGAGCTGGCGGGACGTCAAAATGGTGTAGTCATCGTCCATCGACAGCAGCCCGCGATCGAACATCCAGTGCACGGTCCCCGAAAGGGCAATGCCATTTTGCACCGAGTCTGGACCGTTCTCTTCAACCGGCATGATATGCGCGGCCTCGACTTCCGGTCGACCTTTGCCATTGATCAACCGCAGACCAGTGAAGGCGCAGCGCCGATCATAGGCAATGCGAACATGCTGCCGGAATTTCACATCCCGGAAACGTCGGTTGACCAGTTGTTCGATGAAAGGACGTTCATAAGGTGTTTGTACTTCGTCGAACTCATAACCAACGTCAATTTCATCATAGCGTTCAGGCCACTGGCTCTGTTCACTCAGACCCGCCTTCAGAATTGCGTCGCATTCTTCATCGCTGATCACCCGCACCGCCTGCACGGCGCGCCCTCCACTGACCTTGCCATCCGCAAGGATCAATTTGCGCTCGAAACCGCCATTTTCCTGGTAGCCAACCAATCGATCGAAATCGATGTACTTATCAAGATCTGCGTAGAAATGGTCAGTTCGCAAGGGATCTTGGCGCACATGCGTGACAATCGCCGTAGCCCAGTAATATCGACCCAAATGGCCGTCCAGGGGGCCATAATAGACGATCGGTTGACCGATAACCTGTTCCACCCTCGACAGATACTGTTTTGGAAAGTGATAGTAACGATCCGGCAGGTCGTCGTAGACGCTGTTCGGCTTGTGATAAAAAACTGCCGCTACCATAAAACATCAATCCAAGAAACAGCGCTTCGCCAGCCGTTTCATCTTCGACAAAGGCTTGGAAAATAACAAGCTGTTTATGGCAATTCATCTGCGGCAGATCGAGCCGACACCAGACTGAAGCGCCAGTCTCGTTCATGGGCACGATTGAACCGCGCGACGAATGCCCGAGCGAGACACAAAGGCTCCTCCCAGACACTGACTCGAAACCAACGAAAACATGAACATCACTGCCTCGATTCTTTCTGGACCCCATCCCCGTCATGCCGGACTTGATCCGGCATCCAGCCGACGCGTGTCCACGCGGCGAGAGACTTTTTGATGCGTGCAGCGGTTCTTCCGCGCCGCCGACGCGGCGCTGCTGGACCCCGGATCAAGTCCGGGGTGACGGAATTCAGTGAACTTGCGTGCCCCAATCTCCCCCCTTGCGGGGGAGATGTCACCGTAGGTGACAGAGGGGGGGTAGATCGCGTCAGTCACCGGCCCATCGAACCAAGCCGAAACATGCCCCCCTCTGTCGGTTTCACCGACATCTCCCCCGCAAGGGGGGGAGATAGGGTTCAGCGCCGCCCCGCCGGATGTCTCGCGTTGGGCAAGACAGAACCGGTCCTCCCGATCCTGCCCCGGAACGGCCCGGCCCCTCCCCGGAACCGGGCCAGTCGATGTCAGGGCTTGATGTAGGTGTAGCCTTGCATCTGCAGGTGCGAGAGTTCGGCCACGCCGGAGGGCACGATGTCTTCGGCGAACACGTCGAACAGGTCGTCCTGGTAGCTGATCTTGCGGCCCTGAAGCGTGTTGTTGCAGACATTGATCGCCACGTTCTGGCCCTTCAGGCTCAGCACCTGGCCCTGCAGACCCTCGTTGGTCTTGGCATGGGCCAGCAGATCCAGGCCGTTGCCGTGCAGCACCACCTTGATCTCCATGTTCTCGGCGCCGACCGCGTTGATGTGGTTCTGGATGTTCCTGAGCGCGCCCTTGTAGGCCTTGTCGTCCTCGCCGCCATTGTAGTTGATGTGGTAGACAACCTTCTGCTTGCCGTAGCGCTCGTTGGCACTGGC
>JAHJUC010000638.1 GCA_018829385.1 Alphaproteobacteria bacterium | reverse complement strand
TTGCGATCAGCGCCGAAGCCGAGGCCGACAACGGCGCCGGCGGCGCGGTCACATCCGGCAGGACATGAACGGTGCCGGGCCGCGCCATGGCGTCCATCAGCGCCCGGAACACCGTTTGCGAGGCGCCCACGGGATCGGCAAAACCGCCTTCGTAGACAGTGGTTGCTTGCGGGGTGGCAGTCATCAGTCTTCGCCTCGCACCATGGTGAAAAAATTGACCCTTGTGGCCGCGGTTTCCCGGCGGATCCTTGCGTCGGCTTCCCTGGCCAGCTGTTCGAGCGGCGCGACGATTTCGCGCTCGACCAGCCCGGCATGGGCGGGATCCTGGGCGAGCGCGTCGATGACCGCGACCAGCTGCGCCTTGCGCGTGTCGCGGCCGCTGATCATGGCGTGGCCCACCTGCCCCGACCCGAGCCGGACGGTGACGCGGGTGGCCGAAACCTCCCCGACATGAAACGGCTGACCGGTGCCGCCGGCGCGCCCCTGCAACGCCACCAGACCCGATTCCGGCCCGCGCAGCACGTCGACCACCGGGTCCAGCCCGGTCTTCTTCCAGTGCGCCAGGAGAGCCGGGCCGGACGACCTGGCCAGCACCGACAACAACCTTTGCCGGGCAACAACACCTGTTGCGGCATCTGCGGCCGGAGCATCGCCCGGCGCCTCATTCTGCTGATTTTCCGAAAACCTCATCGGTCACTCCATATTTGTCTATTTATCTAGACAACCATATCAATTACGATACACTTAAACCGCTCATGTGACGAGCCTGTGACAGCACGAAAGGAAAACCCGGGTGAAGACACTGCAAAGACGGACCGGAATCGCCTTGTGGCGCCAGGTCGCCGACGAGATCCGCCAGACCGTTCTCCCCGGGCTGGCGGCCAATGAGCGGCTGCCGGCGGAGGCGGAACTGGCGATCCGCTTCGGGGTCAACCGGCACACGGTCCGCTCGGCCATCGCGGCGCTCGAGAAGGAAGGCATCCTGCGCGCCGAGCAGGGCCGCGGCACCTTTCTCAACGACCGCAAGCGCCTGCGCTACCCGATCGGCCGCCGCACCCGCTTTTCCTCAGGACTTGAAGATCAGGCCCAGACCCGGTCGGGCAAGCTGCTGTCGAGCGAGACCATGCCCGCCCCGCCCCATGTCGCCACCGCCCTGTCCCTGGCCGCCGGAGCGCCGGTCATTCAACTCTCGACGCTCTCCACCGCCGACGCGGTTCCGATCTCGGCGGCAACCTCCTGGTTTGACGCCGGGCGCTTCAGCCAGATCGCGGAACTCTATGCCGAGACCGGCTCGATCACCGTCTCGCTGGCGCGCCTCGGCGTCGACGATTACACCCGCAAGACCACGGCCGTGGAAGCCCGCCACGCCAGCAGCGAGGATCTCGATCTGCTCGCCCTCTCGCCCGGCGCCATCGTGCTCCTGACCCGCGGAATCGATATCGATTCGGACGGACGGCCGGTGCTTTACGGCGAATCGCGATTTACCGCCGACCGGGTGGAACTGCTCATCGACAACCGCGCCGCCGAAACTCCGGCCTGATCCGCCACCCGAGCCAGCGCCAAAAGGACCGTCACAAAACTGAGAACTGAATCGTGTTTAAGCCTGCCAGCAGAACGATAGCTCAAAGTTCAGGCGGGGCCCGTGACCCAGACTTACCGGACCATTTTTCTTTCCGACATCCATCTGGGCACGCCCGATTGCCAGGCGGACATCCTGATTGACTTCCTGCGCCAGCATGATGCTCCGACAATCTATCTGGTAGGCGACATCGTCGATTGCTGGCGGATGAAGCGCAAGGGCTTCTACTGGCCGCAGTCGCACAATGACGTGGTGCAGAAACTCTTGCGCAAGGCCCGCAAGGGCACCCGCATCGTCTATGTTCCCGGCAATCATGACGAGATGCTGCGCGAATACCAGGGCGTTCATTTCGGCGGCATCGAAGTGGTTGAGCGCGACGTGTTCGAGACCGCCGACGGCAAGCGCCTGCTGGTCATCCACGGAGACGAATTCGACATGGTGGTGATGAACCACCGCTGGCTCGCCCATCTCGGCGACATTGCCTATGGCCTGGCAATGTGGACCAACAAGTGGCACAACCGCACCCGCCGGCTCTTCGGCCTGCGCTACTGGTCGTTCTCCCGCTGGGCCAAGCTGAAGGTCAAGAGCGCGGTCAATTTCATCTCCGACTTCGAGGAAGTGCTGGCCGACGAAGCCCGCAAGCACGGCGCCGACGGCGTCATCTGCGGCCACATCCACCACGCCGCCAACGAGATGCGGGGCGGCATCCGCTACATCAACACCGGCGACTGGGTGGAAAGCTGCACGGCCGTGGTCGAGCATTCCGACGGCCGCATGGAAATCATCGACTGGTCGCGCCGCATTTCCGAAAAGGCCGGACAGCCGTCGAAAATCACACAGCTCAAGCCGTCCGTTGACGCACAGGGCGAAGCGGCATGACCGGCTTCGCCACCTTCTCTCCCCCGGAGTCCTGAAAATGACCATGATCGAATCCACCGCAGTCGGCGCCCGCATCGACGGCGCGGTCGTCCGCAACACGGC
>JAHJUC010000637.1 GCA_018829385.1 Alphaproteobacteria bacterium | reverse complement strand
TGCGCCGAAGCGTTCGTCGGCCTGCATGCCGTGGTGATGGTTGAGCGCGTTGACGGTGAACTGCCTGAGCGAGGTCATCACGCCTTTCTGGCTGAACGGCCGGATCACCAGGTCCGTATCGACGCCGTCGAGCTCATCCAGGTTGACCGAGCCGTCGGGTTCGGCGGAAATGTAACCGAAATCGACGCCCTTTGCTTCAAGCGGCAGCCGCACCTCAGAACCGGTAGCCCGCGCTTCCGACAGCGCCTGACTGCGGACCGATTGCAACTCGAGACTCATCTCGCGCGCCAGCAGCTCGACCAGGCCGGCGCCGAAGAGATGGTTGGTTCCGCGCTCGCTGGAGAACTGCGGGTCGAGCGAATCGAAGTCGGCGCTTTCGAACCCCTCGGAGGTGAACACGTTTGCGACAAAGTCGCCGGCGCCGCCGATCGCAGGCTGGTTGTGACAGGCAGCGCAGGATCCGGCATCCGGGCCGGCGGTCCTGAAAAACACCTGTTCGCGCGGATGCTTGCGCCGCGTCGGGTCGATCGCCTGTGTTGCCTGCGGCCGGCCGACGCCATCCAGCGTGGTGAAATGCGCACCAAACAACGCCTCTCCGGTTGCGGCCAATGTCGCGAGCTGGTCCTGTGACAGGACACCTGCCGGCATGTCCTCGATTGCGCCCAGTGCCTGCGTCCGTTCGGCCCACGGCTCGTTGGCGAAGCCAGGCGCGGCCAATCCCCACAAAAGCGCCGGGCCCAGCAGCAGCGCGGCACTCGATCCCATGCGGCGCCTCTGTCGCGCCTTGCGTGTTGAAGTCATCATGGCGTTCCTCCCTGCCCAAGGATCTTGGGCGCAATGACATCGCGGTCTATCGCCGACATCGTGTGGTTGAGATGGCCTTCGAAGACGAGACGTTCCTCGTCAAGCGAAGTCGACATCTCCGGCGGCCCCTCGATCTGCACGCCGAGCGAAGCCGACAGGCCTTCATCGATACCCGGGCGCATCAGGTCGAAAAACCGGACCCCTGGCCCGGTGAACACGACCGGCATCTTGCCGTGCAGGCTGATCAGCCGCGCCAGGCCGTTGCCGATGGCGGTGCCCGCATCGCGGAATGCGGATTTCGCCAGCCGATCGCCCTGCCGCGCCTGAACTGCAATCTTCTCGATTTCGATGAACGGCACGAAGTTGGCGGGAAGTGTGCTGGGCGGGACTTTGAAAGCAGATCGCAGGATGGCGTACGATCCGGCATAGGCCTCGATGCAGCCATAAGAGCCGCAGCGGCACAGCGCTCCGCCATGGCTGTGGATCATGTGGCCAAATCCCGGGGCGCGGGCGCGCGGCGATTCGTAGCTGTCGGCGTGCACGACCCCGAGGCCGATCGAATGGCCGAGCGACAGGGCCGCAAGACGCGGGATCGGCTTTCCTTCCTTCCGGCTGAGCGATGTGTGCAGGGCGCTGGCGACCAGCAGGCTCTCGTGGTTCAGGGTGACCTTGGCCTGCCAGTCCGGCTCAAGCGTTTTGCGCATGTTGATCTGCTGGCTCCCGAGCACCGACGACCACAGCAACGTGGTGTTGTCGTCGGCGACAAGGCCCTTTGACGAGATCGATATCGCCTTCAGGTCGCTCGGCGAAACACGGGACTTCTCGGCCAGCCGGCCGAGGGCGGCCCGGATATCGGCGGCGAATGCCTCAACCTTCTGTCCGGCGTTGTCGCGCTTTTCCTCGATGCGGTAGATCAGCGTGCCCGAATAGTCGACCATGGAATATTGCAGCACGTCGGACGATATCCGGACAAAGGCTGCATAGGCGGCGGAGCGGCGCTGCTTGAACAGGATCCGCGGACGTCCGCGTCCGCCGGCCGGCGGCGCGACCGTCCGTTCGATGATGTTCTCGTTTTCCAGCTCCTGGGTGATCGCCGTCACGGTCGCCGATGCAAGCCCGGTCTCGAGTCCGAGATCGGTATGCGACTGGCCATTCCGGCGTCGCAACGCCACCAGCACAAGCGCTCTGTTCTGCTGGCGAATGAGTTCGGTACTGGACTTCGTCAGCATTGTTGCCGCCGCCAGTTCATCGCTGCAATTCCACTCTCGTTCCTCACCGCATGATGGCCAGACTCTGATGGCCTGTTCCTTTCATGCCTCTCTCCCTGTGCCGGACAAGACCCCAATTTATCGCTCGCCGGTTCGTCTGTCTTCATGACAACGGGGTTTTTCCCCTGCTGGCAAAAAACCGCGAAAACGCCGCACCCGACCGTTGGCCGGCGCGAGTTGACAGCTTGACGGAAGCCTGACATTAATTTTCTCGACTGTCGAGAAAAAGCTCGCCATTGGGCTGCAGGTCGTGCAGTTGAACAGTGACCGGACAGAAAGCTCCGTCCGGCTGATACATTCCTTGGGAGGACTACATGAAATCGATTATCCATCTTCTGGCCGGATCGGCCATTGCGCTCACCATGTCGACCGCGGCTTTTGCCAAGGACATGAAGATCGGCGTATCCTGGTCAAACTTCCAGGAAGAGCGCTGGAAGACTGACGAGGCCGCAATGAAGGCAGCCATCGAAGCGGCAGGTGATACCTATGTTTCGACCGACGCGCAGTCGTCTGCCGCCAAGCAGCTTTCCGATATCGAAAGCCTGATGGCTCAGGGCGTCAACGCACTCATCGTTCTGGCCCAGGACACGCAGGCAATCATTCCCGCCGTGCAGGCCGCTGCTGACGAGAGCATCCCGGTTATCGCCTATGACCGCCTGATCGAAGACAGCCGCGCCTTCTACCTGACCTTCGATAACGTCGAGGTTGGCCGCATGCAGGCCCGCGCCGTGTTCGCTGCTGCCCCGAAGGGCAACTATGTGATGATCAAGGGTTCGCCCACCGATCCGAACGCGGACTTCCTTCGTGGCGGCCAGCAGGAAATCCTGCAGGCAGCAATCGACTCCGGCGACGTCAAGATCGTTGGCGAGGCCTACACCGACGGCTGGCTGCCGGCCAACGCCCAGCGCAACATGGAGCAGATCCTGACCGCAGAAGACAACAAGGTTGACGCCGTCGTTGCCTCCAATGACGGCACCGCCGGTGGCGTCGTTGCGGCTCTCACAGCACAGGGCATGGAAGGCATCCCGGTTTCCGGTCAGGATGGCGACCACGCTGCTCTGAACCGCGTTGCCAAGGGTACGCAGACCGTGAGCGTCTGGAAGGACGCCCGCGCGCTCGGCAAGGCTGCCGGCGAAATCGCCGCCAAGCTGGCTGGCGGCACCGCAATGGCCGACATTGAGGGTTCGGTTGAGTGGACCTCGCCTGCCGGCACCACGATGACCGCGATGTTCCTGGCGCCCGTTCCGATCACCAAGGACAATCTGGCCACGGTCGTCGACGCCGGCTGGATCAGCAAGGAAGACCTGTGCCAGGGCGTTTCCGGCGGTCCGGCCCCCTGTAACTAAGACGTCACCTTTGTTACAAAACATGCAAGAAGTGTCTCCACCCTTCGGGGTGGGGGCACCTGTTTGCATCTATTCGGAAGACGGCCATGACCGATACGCCAACTGCTGCGAGCGCGCCGCCTAAGCCGCGAACTTTTTTCTCCGCACTTGAAATTGATACGCGCCTGCTGGGCATGATCGGCGCCTTTGTCGTGATCTGCCTGATCTTCAATTTCCTCACCGACGGGCGTTTCATGACGCCACGCAACCTTTTCAACCTGACGATCCAGACCGCCTCCGTCGCAATCATGGCGACAGGCATGGTGTTCGTCATCGTCACGCGCAATATCGACCTGTCGGTGGGCTCGCTGCTGGCGACCTGCTCGGCCATGATGGCGATGACGCAGACCTGGTTCATGCCGGACCTGCTGGGCCTCGGGCTCAACAATCCGGCGACCATGCCGGTTGCCGTCGTCGTCGGCATCCTGACCGGCCTGCTCATCGGCGCCTTCCATGGTTGGCTGATCGGTTATCTGGCCATCCCGGCCTTCATCGTCACGCTTGGTGGTTTCCTCGTCTGGCGCAACGTTGCCTGGCATTTGACCAAGGGCCAGACCATCGGCCCGCTCGACGAGAATTTCCAGCTGTTCGGTGGTATCAATGGCACGCTCGGCCAGACCTGGAGCTGGATCTTCGCCGCCCTTGCCATCGCAGGCTCGTTCTACGCCCTGGTCCAGTCGCGCCGCACGAAGTTGGCGCACGAGTTTCCGGTCAAGCCGGTGTGGGCCGAGGCTCTCATCGGCGCGATCATCGCGGCAACCATTGTCGGTTTTGTCGCGATCCTCAATGCCTATGAAATCCCCACGGCGCGCCTCCAGCGTATTTATGAAGCACGCGGTGAGATCTTGCCCGAAGGCACGATTGAAGGTTACGGCATCCCGATCTCCGTGCTGCTGCTGATCCTGATCGTTATTGCCATGACCATTGTTGCGCGGCGCACCCGGCTCGGACGCTATATCTTTGCCACCGGCGGCAATCCGGAAGCCGCGGCGCTGGCGGGCATCAACACTCGTCTGCTGACGGTCAAGGTCTTCGCCATCATGGGCATGCTCTGCGCCGTCGCAGCCATTGTCGCCTCATCCCGCCAGACCTTTCACTCCAACGATATCGGAACGCTGGATGAATTGCGGGTGATTGCAGCGGCGGTGATCGGCGGCACGGCGCTTGCCGGTGGTATGGGCACAATCTACGGAGCGGTTCTTGGCGCATTGATCATGCAGAGCCTGCAGTCGGGCATGGCGATGGTCGGCGTCGACGCACCCTACCAGAACATGGTGGTCGGCTCCGTGCTTGTTCTCGCCGTCTTCATCGATATCCTCTACCGCCGACGGACGGGAGACAAGACATGACCGCACCGCTAGTTGAAATGCGTGACATGGTGAAGTCCTTCGGCGGCATCAAGGCTGTCGATCACGTCACCATCGATCTGTATCCGGGTGAAGTGGTTGGCGTTCTCGGCCATAATGGCGCCGGCAAATCGGTGCTGATGAAGATGCTGTCGGGCGCCCTGCAGCGCGATGGCGGCGAGATCTACATCAATGGCGAGAAGGCAACGATCAACAATCCGCGCGACGCGCGCAATTACAAGATCGAGACCATCTACCAGTATCTCGCCCTTGCCGACAATCTGGATGCGGCCTCCAACCTGTTCCTCGGACGCGAGTTGATGGGCCCGACCGGTTTTGTCGACGACGCCCAGATGGAAGCCGAGACCCGCAAGATCCTTGCCCGTCTCAATCCTAACTTCCGGCGTTTCCATACGCCGGTGGCAGGGTTGTCGGGCGGACAAAGGCAATCGGTGGCGATCGCCCGCGCGGTCTACTTCAACGCCAAGATCCTGATCATGGACGAACCGACGGCGGCTCTTGGCGTTCAGGAAACGCAGATGGTGGCCGAACTGATCGAACAGTTGAAGTCGGAAGGC
>JAHJUC010000636.1 GCA_018829385.1 Alphaproteobacteria bacterium | reverse complement strand
GCGGCCATCTCGCGTCCCTTGGCAATGGTGTAGGGATTGACGCGGGAATCGAGGTAGTCCCAGACCTTGGTGGTGAATTCAGGCTGAAAGCGCGCTTTTTCGAGCACCACTGGATCTGGCGCGGTCACGCCCCTAAATGCTGTCTCGTAGGTCGAGCGGGAAATGCCGGCTTTCGCCGCGGTGCCGTAAAAGCCCGAGACCCATTTTTGAAAGCCTGCATCAGCGTGTGCCGTCAGCGGGGAAAATACACCGGCAAAGAGGCAAAAACCGGCGGCGCGAACAAATTTGCTGGGTGTTCGGATCATGTTCCAAGCATCCTGTTGTCTAGAGCTGTTGCGTGTGACTGTTCGACAATCATAGTCTGGAGCCGTCAACAAACCGTTTACCATATTCGCTGTCCGAGTGTCCGCGTTTGCCACTTCCTAACAAATGGTGCGTACTGCCCGGAATGCGCCGGGATGCACCGGGAAGATCATTTATGAGAAATGAGGAAAATACATGACGAAAATACGCAAGGTCCGGAAAGCTGTCCTGCCGGTTGCAGGTCTGGGTACCCGCTTTCTTCCGGCAACCAAGGCCGTGCCGAAGGAAATGCTGACGGTCGTTGACAAGCCGGTGGTCCAGTATGTCGTCGAAGAGGCAATGGCTGCCGGGATCGAGCATTTCGTATTCGTCACGGGCCGCAACAAGGCGGTTATCGAAGATCATTTCGACATTCAGGTTGAACTTGACGACACGCTGCGCGAGCGCGGCAAGAGCGCCGAACTGAAAGCCCTGGAAGACATGCTGCCGAAGGCCGGGGCGACGAGTTTCACGCGCCAGCAGGCCCCTCTCGGTCTCGGGCATGCCGTCTGGTGCGCCCGTGATATCATTGGCGACGAACCCTTTGCGCTGCTGCTCCCCGACATGGTGATGCGCGACAAGGTGGGATGCCTGTCGGGGATGGTGGAACTTTACAACAAGGTGGGCGGCAACATCGTCGCGGTGGCCGAATGCGACCCCGCAGAGGCTCACAAATACGGCATCGTCGGCAAGGGCGAGAACCTCGACGGCGGCTTTCGCATCACCCAAATGGTCGAAAAGCCGGCACCGGGAACGGCTCCGTCAAACTACTTCATCAATGGCCGTTACATCCTGCAGCCTGAGATCTTCGATATCCTGTCGAAACAGGAACGCGGCGCCGGCAACGAGATCCAGGTGACAGACGCGATGCTGAAGCTTGCCGATCAACAGCCGTTTTCAGCCTACGAGTTTGGCGGCGAGACCTTCGACTGCGGCTCCAAGGCCGGGTTCATCCTGGCCAATGTCGCCTTCGCGCTTGACCGGGAGGATATCAAGTCACAGGTGGCGGAAGACCTGAAGAAGATGATCTTGAAGGCTTGATCCGGATCGGACCTTGGAGCCTCGGGCGGGGGCGGCCATCATATGCCGTCCCTATCTGCGCAGCTTCAGACCCAATCCGATGCGTGCGGTCTCTTCGTCAGTGCCGCCGGGTTCCCTGGTCCGCTCGTAGCTCGCATCGGCTTCCAGGTCGAGATAGCGGTTGATGCTCCAGGTCAGGCCTGCAGAGGCGCCGTAGCTGCGTTGATTGCCGCGCCCGCTGCCCGAATCATAATCCCTGTATCCGGCGGTGGCGCCGAGCCTGGCCACCAGGTTGTTGCGGATCTGCTGCGACAGGGTCGCATCGAGTTCATAGACCACGGCACCCGATTGACCCGCCGTGGTCGCCGATTCGAGCGTGGTCGCCAGGCCGAGATTGACGTTGGTTCCCCGCAAGGGTGACCAGGTGAGATCGCCGTCGAGGGTCAGCCCCGAAATGTCGGCCAGGTTGGTGTCGTCAAGGTTTCGCAACACATATCCGGCGGCAAACTCTCCCGACAGCTTTTCACCGAAATTGACTTCGGCTCCAGCCCGCGCGCCTAGCGTTGTCGAAGACCGTTCCGACCCCGTTGAATCGATACGCTGGTCGTATTTCTCGCGGCCGACGGTTCCTTCGATAAAGGGCACAAGCGCCGGCGACACCTCGTAGCCAATCCGGGCGGTAAGTTCGGCACCCAGCGTGTCGCGATCGTTCAGCAGGACACTGGTTCCGTCGG
>JAHJUC010000635.1 GCA_018829385.1 Alphaproteobacteria bacterium | reverse complement strand
TTCTCGCCATGCTCGAAGCCCGCGACAATGACGCCGCCGACATGCAGTCCGATCAGGCCAAGAGCGGCAAAGGCCGATGCCTCGTGCAACTCCTCGACCCATTCCACCCCCCAATAGGCATTGGTGGTCATCATGAAGCCGGAGAGCGAGATGGCGGCGAGAACGAGCAGCAGCGCAATCACCATCAGCCCGCCCGCGGGATTGTGCCCGAGATAGCGCCGGGCTTTCATGCGGGCCGTATCAGTGAGAAACCCGACCACGGTCGACGGCCGGTAGATGAACGAGGCAAATCGCGCGTGCCGTGACCCGACGAAACCCCAGATCACCCGGAAACCGATCAGCCCGGCAATGACGTAGCCCGCCACCTCGTGCGGCTTCTGCCATTCATCGCCGGTGAGAAAGGCGAAGGTGAACAGGCCGACGAGCGACCAGTGGAAGATCCTGACCAGCGGGTCCCACACCCTGACGCTCGCCGGCGACTGGATGTCGCCGGTTCCCATCGCGGCCTTGGCCGTGACCATCAGTCGTCACCCTTGACCCGCAGCACGCCACCGGTGCCGGGATGGAAGTAGACCTCGACGCGCATGCCATTCTTGTCGATGGCATAGGCTTCCATGCAGCCGTCCTCGATCTTGATGGAGCGCACGTCATAGCCGAGTGCCTTGGCCTTTTCGGTGATGGCGGCGTCGCTCATCCACTGGTCGCGCGGCACGTTCGGGCAGTCCTGCGAGGCGAAGGCTGCGGAGGGCGCGATGGCGGTGAACAGGATGGCGGCGATAAGCGGTGTTTTCATGCTATGTCTCCTTCGATAAAGCGGTATGGCCGTCTGGCCGTTGACGCTGGCTTTATCGCAGGGCCATCATGACAATCCGCTGATCGGGTCTGTCAGCGTTTTGTCATTTTCAAACAGCGATGCTGCAGTCATGAACCCTAAAGTATATCCTCTCTTGCTGATTGCGGCCCTCGCGCTGGCGCCGGTTGCCGCCGTTGCCGATGATGACCATCGCAAACGCGACGATATCGACGCAGCGGTAAGGAAAGGCGAAATCCTGCAACTGTCGGAAATCCTCAAACGAGTGAAACCGCAGATAAACGGCAGGATCCTGGAAATCGAATTCGAGAACAAGAAGGACAACCCGGTCTACGAGATCTATGTTCTCGACCTGAACGGACGCCGCCTCGAATACGAGGTCGATGCCCGCACAGCCAGAATCATCAGCTTTGAAGCCGACCATTGATCCAATGCGCATTTTGCTAGTCGAAGACGACCAACGGATCCGACAGGATGTCACGACAGCGCTGGAGGCGGCGGGCTTCGTCGTCGACGCCGAAGCCAATGGCGAGGAAGGCTGGTTTCTGGGCGATACAGAAACCTATGCCGCCGCCATTCTCGATCTCGGTCTGCCCGGCATGGACGGGCTGACGGTGCTCAAGCGCTGGCGCGCCGAAGGCCGCGATTTTCCGGTGCTGGTGCTGACCGCCCGCGGCGCCTGGGCCGAGCGGGTCGAAGGCATCGACGCCGGCGCCGATGATTACCTGCCAAAGCCCTTCCGCATGGAAGAACTCGTCGCCCGGCTGCGCGCCATCATCCGCCGCTCCGGCGGCCAGGCCAACCCCGTCGTCATCGTCGGCGAGACCGAACTCGACACCAGGCAGATGCGGCTCACCGTCCGCGGCGTTCCGGTCAACCTGTCGCCTCAGGAATACAGGCTTGTCGCCTATCTGATGCTGCACAAGGGCCGCGTGGTCCCCCAGCAGGAACTTTCCGAGCATCTGCAATCGGTCCATTTCGAGCGCGAGTCCAATGCCGTCGAAGTGCTGGTCGGCCGGGTCAGACGCAAACTGCCCACAGCCCTCATCGAAACCCGCCGCGGCTTTGGCTACATCGTCAACGAGCCGGACGGGTCGTCATGAAGGCCGGGGCGTCGCTCAGGTTCAGGCTGTTTGCCTATGCCGCCATCGTTGTCGCTGCCGCCCTGCTGGTCACCGGCTTCAGCCTGTCCGCGCTGTTCTCACGCCATCTCGAGCGCCGGGTCGGCCAGGAACTCGACACCCACCTCAACCAGCTCACCGGCGGCTTGCGGCTCGACGCCGGCACGGAACTCTCGCTCGCCCGCGAACCGGTCGATCCCCGGTTCCAGGCGGTGTTCGGCGGCTTGTACTGGCAGGTCGACGACGAGACCACGGGCAGCCAGCTCAAGTCGCGGTCCTTGTGGGATACCTATCTCGACATTCCCGGCGACGTCCTGGAGCCCGGCGAAACCCATGTGCACGACGCCGCCGGCCCGCAAGGCGCAACCGTCCTGGTGCACGAGACCCTGGTGCTGCTCTCCGCTCCGGACGGCGATCACCGGCTGCGGGTGGCGGTCGCCATCGACCGCGCCGAATTAAGCGCGCTTGCGACCGGGTTCGCCAGGGATCTCGCCCCGGTGCTGGCCATCCTCGGCATCGTGCTGTTGCTCGGTTTTCTGCTGCAGATCGGCGAAGGCCTCAAGCCGGTCTACCGGGTTCTTCAAGGCGTCAGCGCCATTCGCAGCGGCGCGGCAAGGCGGCTTCAGGCAGACCGGGTGCCGCAGGAAGTCGCGCCCCTCGTCGAGGAGGTCAATGCCCTGCTCGACGCCCAGGACCAGGCCATAAGCCGCGCGCGCGACCGCGCAGCCAACCTGGCTCACGGCCTGAAGACACCGCTGTCGGCGCTGGTTTCGGACGTGGAGCGGCTCCGCGCCAAAGGCGAAACCGGCATCGCCGATGACATTTCCGAATTGACCGCCCGGATGCAGCGGCATATTCAGCGCGAACTTGCCCGCGCCCGGTTGCGGCATGGCCGCAGCCACGACAAAACCCCGTTGAAGCCGGTCGTGGACGGCATCCTGCGGGCGCTCAAGCGGACACCGGAAGGAGAAAACCTCGATTTGGAATGCACTGTCCCGGCAAACCTGACTGTCCCCGTCGATCCCGATGATCTCAATGAGCTGATCGGAAACCTGGCGGAGAACGCCGTCCGGTTCGCCGGCGCCCGTGTTCTCGTCGACGCCCTGACCTCGCCGGACGCCGTGGTGATCCGGATTGCCGACGATGGCCCCGGCCTCGACCCCGGCAAGCTGAACAAGGCCGTCGAGCCTGACCAGCGGCTGGACCAGTCCGGCGCCGGCGCCGGTCTCGGCCTGACCATTTCGGCCGATATCGTCGAATCCTTTGGCGGCCGGCTCGAGCTCGGCACATCGGCGCTCGGAGGGCTCGAGGCGCGGATCTCGATTCCGCTGGTCTCGCCTTCCAGCCCGCGGCCTCGGCTGCCTGATCGCCGCGAAGACACCCTTTAGTCCTGCAAGGTACACATTATGAAACTGCCCCGGCCGAATATTGGTGCCGTTACGCTCAGCCTGCTGGTGGCGGCGTGGATCATCTTCGTCGTCAACGATGCATTCTGGACCAGGACGGTTGCGGCGTTTGGCGAGCATCGCCAGGCGCTGATGGCGTTCGCCATCGGCATTTCCGCGCTTCTGACCGTCCTGTCGATCAGCGTGACGCTCAAATACATCGCCAAGCCCATCTACATCGTCGCCATATTCAGCGCCGCGGCAGCCGCCTGGTTCATGGAAAAATTCGGCGTCATCATCGATATGGACATGATCCGCAACGCGGCCCAGACAACGCCGTCGGAGGCCGGTCACCTGATGACGCCGGCATTCTTCCGCCACATGGCCCTGTATGCCCTGCTGCCCTCTTTGCTGATTGCCACGGTCCGCATTCGCCATCGCAACTTCTTCGCCAAGCTGAAATGGAACACGGCGGTCACCGCGCCGCTGCTGTTGCTCGCGGCTGTCATGACGCTCTGGCAATATCCCGCCATCGCCTCGACGCTGAGAAACAACCGCATCATCATCAAGACGCTCAACCCGGTCTCCCCGATTTTCAATGCGATCAAGTTTGCGGTCGCCGAAGACAACAACCGCACCATCGTCGCAGCACCACTGGATGCCGATGCAAGACCGGGGCCGCGTGTTGCAGCGGCGGACAAGCCGGTTGTGACCATCATCGTCGCCGGCGAAACCGCCCGCGCGCAGAATTTCTCGCTCGGCGGTTACCCGCGCAAGACCAACCCGGAACTTGAAAGACGCGACATCGCCTATTTCGGGAACGCGTCCTCCTGCGGCACCGCCACCGCGGTCTCGCTACCCTGCATGTTCTCGGCTCTGCCCCGGTCCGGCTATTCCCACGAGGGCGGACTGGCGCAGGAGAACGTTCTCGACGTCCTCAGGCACGCCGGCAACGACGTGACCTGGTGGGAAAACAACACCGGCGACAAGGGCGTGGCGGCCAGGATCACAACTCGCAACTTCTCCTCAGAGAATGACGCCCGTTTCTGCGTCAGGAACGAATGCCGCGATCAGGTCATGGTCGAGGCGCTCGGCCCCTGGCTGGAC
>JAHJUC010000634.1 GCA_018829385.1 Alphaproteobacteria bacterium | reverse complement strand
TGCGCTGAACAGGGTTCCCCGCAGGAGACATTCGGAAAACCGCCCCTTGCCGGGCGGTTTTTTGTTCCACGCTGCACAATGACGCAATCAGAACGGCGGATATTGCCCTCGCCATGCGACGGGGGTAAACAGCCGCATCCGGTCGGCAAGTGCCAGGTCCGGATTCGAGCTTATCTTTGGACGCCGCCAAGCCCCATGGCGGGCGTAATGCCAGACCCGAGTCATACCCCGAGTCACACAAGGAACCCGGAACATGTCCAACGCGACCGCCACCGCCGCCAGCTTCTCAGATGCATCGTTCAACCGTTCGCTCGCCGATGCCGATCCGGCCGTCTTCGGCTCGATCCAGAGCGAGCTGGGCCGCCAGCGTCACGAGATCGAGCTGATTGCGTCCGAGAACATCGTCTCCCGCGCGGTGCTCGAAGCACAGGGCTCGGTGATGACCAACAAATACGCCGAAGGCTATCCGGGCCGCCGCTACTATGGCGGCTGCCATTTCGTCGACATCGCCGAGGAGCTGGCGATCGAGCGGGTCAAGCAGATGTTTGATTGCGGCTTCGCTAACGTGCAGCCCAATTCGGGCTCGCAGGCCAACCAGGCGGTGCTTCTGGCGCTCGCCAAGCCCGGCGACACGCTTCTGGGCATGAGCCTCGATGCAGGCGGTCACCTGACCCACGGCGCCAGGCCGAACCTGTCGGGCAAATGGTTCAACGCCGTCCAGTATGGCCTCGACATCGCCACCGGCACCATCGACTATGATCAGGTCGAGGCGCTCGCCCACGAGCACAAGCCGCGCATCATCATTGCCGGCGGCTCGGCCTATTCCCGTCGCATCGATTTCGCCCGCTTCCGCGCCATCGCCGACGCCGTCGGCGCCTTCCTCTGGGTCGACATGGCGCATTTCGCGGGCCTGGTGGCCGGCGGCGCGCATCCAAGCCCGTTCCCGCATGCGCACGTGGCGACCTCGACCACCCACAAGACCCTGCGCGGTCCGCGCGGCGGCATCGTGCTCACCAATGACGAGGACATCGCCAAGAAGATCAACTCGGCGGTGTTCCCGGGCCTCCAGGGCGGTCCGCTGATGCACGTCATCGCCGCCAAGGCGGTGGCCTTCGGCGAGGCGCTGACCCCGGACTTCAAGCAGTACATCGCCAACGTCGTGCGCAACGCCGAAGTGCTGGCGGAAACGCTGGTCGCGGGCGGGCTGGAGATCGTCTCCGGCGGAACCGACACCCACCTGATGCTGGTCGACCTGAGGCCGAAGAACCTGACCGGCAAGGCATCCGAATCCGCCCTTGGCCGCGCCTTCATCACCTGCAACAAGAACGGCGTTCCAAACGATCCGGAAAAGCCGACGATCACCTCGGGCGTCCGTCTGGGCACGCCGGCCGGCACAACGCGCGGTTTCGGCCAGGCCGAGTTCCGCGAAATCGGCGCGCTGATCCTTGAGGTGCTCGACGGTCTCAAGGCTGCCAACTCGGAAGAAGGCAACGCCAAGGTGGAAGCCGCGGTGAAGGCCAAGGTGATGGCGCTCACCGATCGGTTCCCGCTCTATCCGCATCTCGGATAAGGCCGATGCGCTGTCCCTATTGCGGTTCCGAAGACAGTCAGGTGAAGGATTCGCGGCCCGCCGAAGACGGCGCCGCGATCCGCCGCCGCCGGGTCTGCCCCGATTGCGGCGGCCGCTTCACCACCTTCGAGCGGGTGCAGCTGCGCGATCTGCAGGTTCTGAAGAAAACCGGGCGGCGCGTGCCATTTGATCGCGACAAGCTGGCCAAGTCCTTCCAGATCGCGCTGCGCAAGCGCCCGGTTGATCCCGAGCGCATCGATCGCGCGGTTTCGGGCATTGTCCGCCGGCTGGAAAGTTCGGGAGAAACCGAGATCGCCACCGACGAGATCGGCCTGTTGGTGCTGGAAGCGCTGAAAGCCCTCGATGATGTCGGTTTTGTCCGCTACGCCTCGGTCTACCGGGATTTCTCCGGGCCCGAGGATTTCGAGCGGACCATCGCCGAGTTGACCGCGCGGATCGCCGGCGACAGCTCCGTCGGGGATATCTGAAACCATGGCGGTGAGCGCGCTCGACCGCCGTTACATGGCGGCGGCAATCCGTCTTGCCCGCTGGCAAGAAGGCCGCACCGGCTCCAATCCCTCGGTGGCAACACTGATCGTGCGCGAGATCGACGGCAGGCCGGTGATCGTCGGCCGCGGCGTCACCGCCATCGGCGGCCGCCCGCATGCCGAGCCGCAGGCACTGGCCGAGGCAGGCGAACTGGCCCGCGGCGCAACCGCCTACGTCACGCTTGAACCGTGCGCCCATCACGGCCGCACGCCGCCTTGCGCCGAGGCTCTGGTCTCTTCCGGCGTGGCCCGCGTCGTGGCCGCTGCGACCGATCCCGACGAGCGCGTCTCCGGCCGCGGCTACGCCATATTGCGCGCCGCCGGCATCGAAGTGGAGGAGGGTGTGCTGGCAGACGAGGCCGCGCGCGATCTCGCGGGCTACCTCACGCGGCGGGTGAAGAACCGGGCGCATGTCATTCTTAAATTAGCGATATCTAACAACGGGAAGATCGGACGGCGCGACGGCAGCCAGGTGGCCATCACCGGCGAGATCGCCCGCAGTCAGGTGCACGCGCTGCGCGCCCGCTCGGACGTGATCC
>JAHJUC010000633.1 GCA_018829385.1 Alphaproteobacteria bacterium | reverse complement strand
TTTAGTGAGCGTGACGATGCTGCCGGCCGGGATCTCGTGCCATTTGGTGTCGGTGTCCTTGAACGGTTCGGACACCAGGCAATGGCCCTGGTTGTTGCAGGTCGGCGCGGAATAGAGTGTCGGGGCGTATTCGTCGCTGGCGTAGCGGATGGCGTAGAGCGCATCGCCGTCGGAGAAGGCCGCGGTAAACCGCACAAGTTCCCGCACGCCGGCGCGGGATGCTTCCGAGAGCGCGAAGCGGATGGCTTCGCCAAAGGCCGCCGCCGGGTCTTCTTCAAGCCCGAATTCGAACGCCAGCAGGAACAGGAGTTCCGAATCCGTGGTGCCGTGCCGCGCCTGGTACAGCCGGTCGGAGAGTGCGGCTTCCATCGGCCGGCGGATCTTCTCGAATCCGGCGATCTGGCCATTGTGCATGAACGACCACTTGCCATTGACGAAGGGATGGCAATTGTCCCGGCTGGTCGCACCTCCGGTCGAGGCCCGCACATGCGCCAGGAACAGCGGCGAGCGGATCTGCCGGGCGAGCGATTTCAGATTGCAGTCCGACCAGGCCGGCAGCACGTCGCGGTAAAGTCCCGGTTCGGGGTGCTCGCCATACCAGGCGACACCGAAGCCGTCACCATTGGTGGCGGTCTTGGCCTGGGTGGCGTGATGCGATTGCTCGATCAGCGAATGGCCGGGGGCGGAGACGATCTGCTCCAGCGGGATCGGTGTTCCACGGTAGGCGGCCCATCGGCACATGCGGTTCTATTTGCTCCGGTTGTGCATCCGGTGATGCATCTCGTTGATCATACGGCTTGCAGTTTTCTCAAAGGTAAACGGCAGGATCGCATGAACCAGGGCGCAGAAGCCGGCGGCAAACAGCTTGGCTGAAAATGTGCCGGCAAACCTGAGATGTTCGAAATAGGTCTCGTCGACCGATTGCGGGTGGTCGGTGAAAAGGCGGGCGATCTGGTTTGACATGTGCTTGTATCCCTCATTTGATTTGGTTCCTGAGAGGATAGCCCGATTCAGAGGGAGAAATGTCCCATATGTCCTTTAAAATGAGAGAATATTGGGATATATAACCCTGTATGCATCAGATTGATGATATGGATGTCCGAATACTCACCCAGCTGCAGCGCGACGGCACCCTGTCGGTGGACGCGCTGTCGGAGCGGGTCAACCTGTCGCGCAACGCCTGCTGGCGTCGAGTCAAGCTGATGGAGGAGCGCGGGCTGATCAGGGATCGCGTCGCCATCCTCGATGCGGAAGCGGCCGGCTGCGGCCTGTCCGTGTTCATCTTCGTCCGCGCCGCGAGCCACGACGCCGACTGGCTCAGGCAGTTCCGCGAGGCGGTGGCGGGTTTTCCCGAGATCGTCGGCGTCTACCGCACCTCCGGAGATCTCGATTACGTGCTCCGCGCCCGCGTCTTTGACGTCAAGGCCTATGACCGGCTCTACCAGCGGCTGATCGCCAGGGTGAAACTCGCCGACGTCTCCGCCTCCTTCGTCATGGAGGAGATCAAGGAGACGACCGAGATCCCGCTGTCCGCACTCGGACGCGGCGCGACGGTCTGAGGCTCCGCTTCAGCCCTGCTGGTTCTTCACCCGGGAAATCGCCAGGTTGAGCGACGCCATGCGCGCCTCGACCTGATCGAGATCGGCGGTGCCGCGGCCGGTTTGCCGTTCCAGTTCGAACTTCATGTCCTTGATCCGCTCGAGTTTCTCTTCCTTCGTCAGGCTGTCATGGTCCGGGATCTCTTCCGGCGTCAGGTCGGTCTCCAGTTTCGAATCGATCTTGAGGTTCATCTCTGTCTCCTTTCTCGGTGATAGGCAGACAACGCATGCCGTCCGCCGGAGTTCCTGCGATGGGCACGCGAAATTGAACAATCCGTTTCCATGTAGACCCTTATAAGATGCTTCCCGGGCCGCTACATTCCGTCCAACGCAAATCCTGCCGGCCCTTCATCCGGCATCGATCTTCAGGAGACTTCCATGTCCATCAGGCCAGTCCGTCACCAGTCCACCGCCGTGCCGCATCTCGAAGGTGCCGGTGTGCATCTTCAGCGCGCTTTCGGTTTCGACGATCCGTCGCTCACCGATCCGTTCCTGCTGTTTGACGATTTCCGCAACTCCCAGCCCGAGAAGTATCTCAAGGGCTTTCCCTGGCATCCGCACCGCGGCATCGAGACCATCACCTATGTGCTGGCCGGCACCGTCGAGCACGGCGACAGCCTCGGCAACACCGGCACCCTGGGTGCAGGCGACGTGCAGTGGATGACCGCCGGAAGCGGCATCATGCACCAGGAAATGCCCAAGGGCGATTTCGCCGGCAAGATGCACGGCTTCCAGCTCTGGGCCAACCTGCCGTCGTCGATGAAGATGACCGCGCCGCGCTACCAGGACGTCACCGCCTCCGACATCCCGGTCGAAATCGACGACGACGGCACCGCGGCCCGCATCATCTGCGGCGAGTTCTGGGGCAAGCGCGGCCCGGTCGACGGCATTGCCGCCGAGCCCTCCTATGTCGACATCTCGGTGCCGCCGGGCAAGCGCAAGACCTTCAAGGTCGATGCCTATCGCTCGGCGTTTGCCTATATCTTCGCCGGCTCCGGCACCTTCCGCGACGCCTCCAGGCCGTTCGGCGTTCTGGTTGAAAAGGAAGTCGAGGGCGAGGAGATCCAGATCCGCGACATGTCGGGCGACCGCACGCTGGTGGTGTTCGACACCGGCGACGAAGTCACGGTTCAGGCCGGTGAGCAGGGCATCCGCTTCCTGCTGGTTTCCGGCAAGCCGATCCAGGAGCCGGTGGCCTGGCATGGGCCGATCGTCATGAACACCCGCGCCGAACTGATCCAGGCGGTGACCGAGTTGCAGAACGGCACCTTCATCAGGCCGGCGCACTAACCGCATCTGGCCGCTCATCGCTGTTTGAGAAAAAATGCCGGGTTCATCCCGGCATTTTTGTGTTCGGCAGCCTCTCCGTCTAAGAGGCTTGGAAGGCTAGGGTCGCCGGGATTCCAGATAATGCTCACCCTTATGGTTGACTATTATTCTGAATGATTATATTCAACCATAAAGGTGAATAAATGGACGAAGATGCTCTGTCGCGAATTCTCAAGGCCGCCGGTGACACCACCAGGCGGCAGATCTTGACGCTTCTTGTTCAGGAAGGGGCGTTGAGGGTGACCGCGCTCGCCGCCCATTTCGACATGTCGCTGAACTCTGTCTCCAAGCACATCAAGGTGTTGGAAGAGGCAGGGCTGGTCACCCGCAGGACTTTGGGCCGGGAGCACTTCATTGCCGCCGAACTCGAACCGCTGAGGCTGACTGAGAGCTGGTTCGGGCAACTCAAGTCCATCTGGGAGTTGCGCCTTGCGGCTCTTGAAGAGGCACTCGTTTCAAAGGACGATGACAATGGCTGATACAATCAATGAACTTGAACTGACCGTAAGCCGCAGGATTCCAGCCCCCCGCGCCAGGGTGTTCGACGCCTGGCTGTCACCACGCATGCTGGAAAAATTCATGCGCCCGGCCGGCATCGACATGCCGTCCAGGGTTACCAACGACCCGGTCAAGGGGGGTCGCTTCTCGATCATCATGACGACACCGGAAAAGGAGATCCCGCACGCCGGTACCTATCTGGAAATCGATCCGCATTCGCGGCTTTCCTTTACCTGGGAGTCCCCGCATTCGCTTGACGACAGCGTCGTGACCGTCGACTTCGCGGAACCCGAACCGGGTGTCACCGAAGTCACGCTGCATCAGGTCAAGTTCCGCAACGAGGGGGCACGCGACGGCCATGTTTCCGGCTGGACCGCGATCCTGGCCTGTCTGGAAATGGAGATCGGCTGAACTGCCGTCGAACCGGGCGAAACCTGCCGGATTCGCCCGGCGCACGCCGCCCGGGTTTCCGGACCTTGCCACGTATCGGCAGGTCGGATGCGGTGATAGTATCCATGGCGAGTGACCAGAAAGGCCGCGCCATGGACAAACCCCTGCTTGAAGAGATTCAGGATCGCCTGCGCGCCGTGCGCCAGGAGCTGGAGCAGGAGCTCGACCGGCAGCTTGAGGAGCGCCGGGCGGAATTCCGGTACCGCTTGCAGCGCGGCAAGGTGCGCTTCGATCGCGAGATGCAGGCGCTGCAGAAGACCTACCGGATCGGCCTGTGGCGCTACGTCACCGGCGCCCGCATCGCCACCGTTCTCACCGCCCCGGTCATCTACAGCCTGATCATTCCGCTCGCCCTGCTGGATCTGTCGGTGACCATCTATCAGCACATCTGCTTCAGGGTCTACGGCATCGATCTGGTTCGCCGTGCCGATCATGTCATCCTTGATCGCCACATGCTCGCCTATCTCAACCTTATCGAGAAGATCAACTGCGTCTATTGCGGCTACGGCAACGGCGTCATCGCCTATGCGCGCGAGATTGCCGGCCGCACGGAAGCCCACTGGTGTCCGATCAAGCATGCCCGCCGGACGCTGGATCCGCATGGCTCTTTCGACAGCTTCATGGAGTTCGGCGATGCCGAGGCCTATCGCGATTGGCTGGCCAGCGGCCGCAAGCTCAAACCCGTCGCACATCCGATCCCCTGATCCGGGCTCTCAGGCACCGAATGCGGGAAGGGCGAGCCATCAACATTATTGTTTGATATCGAACAAGATAAGTTCGACATCAAACAAATCGAAGCCGGCATGCCGCTTCGAAGGCGCCGTGGATGCAGGCTGCGCCGCCAGCCTGACGGCTTCCCGGCAGGTCGGCGATCGCCGAGGGGTTGATCTTCATCGTCCTTCCAGTGTTGGGTATGGTTTACCACAAGGTACAATGGCGGCTTGCAACCAACGGGGGTAGGGTGCACATGCTGGACAGGCTTGATTACGGTCTGGAAAATCGCTCAGACCGGGGTGGCCGGTTGGGGCGAGACGGATAGGGGGTAAACGCAATGAACGTCGACCGTCAGCGAAACACGAGCTACGGCCCGGCGGAAGCCTTCGCCTATTTCATTGAAGCCTGTGAGACAGTGCACCTGTCGGAAGCGAT
>JAHJUC010000632.1 GCA_018829385.1 Alphaproteobacteria bacterium | reverse complement strand
TCTTGGGTTTGCAGGAGGACAGAACAATCACTTACCCAAAGGGGATTACCTAATGTCCGGAAATATCTTTCAAAACGCCTTCGACCGTCTCGTCAGCGCCCGCGAACGCCAGGTTCGCCGTTATGTCAATGGCGCGCTGCTGGCGATGGACGACGCACAGCTCAAGTCGATCGGCCGCACCCGCGAAGAACTCCAGCGCGAAGGCGCCCAGGCCTACTTCTTCTAAGCGATCTGGTCCCCACAGATATGGGGCCGCGCCATGATGGCGCCTTGATCGACACCGAATGCGAACGGCTCCCCAGGGAGCCGTTTTTGTTTGCGCGGTTGCAGTCCGCCCGCCATTTGCAGGCGCTCCAGTCAAGCTCCTTACTTCAGGTGAATCGTCACCCAGCCATTGCGCCACAGGGTTTTGACCTGGCGCATGCCCTGGCCGTTGTAGGCGGCGAGCACCTGCCAGCGCTGGCTTGCCAGGATGCCTGACAGGATCACCGAGCCTCCGGGCGCGAGATGGCGCTTTATGTCGGGCGCCATGCGCATCAGCGGCCGGGCGAGGATGTTGGCGATGATCAGCCCGAACGGGCCGGCCTGGCCAAAGGCGGTGGAATGAAACCCGGTCGCGGTGACGCAGCGGACCTGTTCGGCGACGTGATTGTGGCGGACATTTTCGCGGGCCACGCGGGTGGCGACCGGGTCGATGTCGGTGGCCAGAATCCGGACCGGCCCGAGCCGGGCCGCGGCGATCGCCAGCACACCGGAGCCGGTGCCCAGATCCAGCACCGGGCCCGCGCCGCGCGGACCACCGGGACTTGCGCGCATGACCATCTCGATCATCTCCAGGCAGCCGGCCGTGGTGCCGTGATGGCCCGTGCCGAAGGCCTGGCCCGCTTCCAGTTCGATGGCCAGATCGTGGACGCGCACCGCGTCGCGGTCATGGGCGCCGTGGACCAGGAACCGCCCGGCGCGCACCGGTGTCAGGCCCTCGAGCGATTTGGCGATCCAGTCGGTCTCGCCAAAAACTTCCAGTTCGATCTCTGCCTCGGGGAATTCCCCCGAGAGGTAGCCCGCAATACGGGCCCTGAGCGCGTCGTCGGGGTCGCCCGGGGCATAGAGCGACACCTCCCAGAGGCCCAGGTCTTCATCGATTTCCATGGTGGCGACGGGCAGGCCCTCGTCCTCGAAAAAACCGTCGAGCAGATCCAGTCCGCGTTTGGCCCCGGCTTCATCGGTGCGGAAATAGTATCGGTGGTCGCTCACGGCAGGTTCTTTCCTTCATCGGTGGCCGCCTGGGTCGCCGCGGTCTCTTCCGCCTTGCGGGCGGTCTTGCTGGCGGCCTCGGCGCGGGCGTCGTTCTTGGGCAGGGCGAAGCTCAGGATGCGGTCGTTCTGGCCCGGCGAGGTCGCCGAGGTGGAAGCAAACACGATCGTTCCGGAGGGCTTGATCCACAGCAGGATCAGCGCGCCTTCGGGGCGGGAAGCCTCGTAGGCCTCCCAGTTGAATTCGTCGGTCAGGCGGGTGAGCTGGAAAGTCCAGCCCTGAAGCAGCTTTTCGCGCAGATCGAGAAAACTCACCGGCGTTTTGGTCAGAGATCGTCCGCCCAGCGTGAAGCTCAGTGCCTTGCGCGCCTTCTCGTCGATGCGGCCGATCTGGTAGACGTGGCTGCGGCCGAGTTCCGGCCCGAAATCGGTGCAGACCAGCGCGTTGTAGGCGTCATTGTCGCCGGTGGCGATCAGGTTGGAAAAGCGCTTCGGATCGATGCTGTGGTGGGCGGATTCGGACAGCACCTCGCCAAAATAGACCGGAATGTTGGCAAGCCTGGCCTCGGCCAGGTGGTTCCAGTTCTGGTCGGCCAGCATCACCGGAACCTCGGCTTCCTTGAGCTTGACGGCGAGTGCGGTGGACCAGCGCGAGCCGCCAACGATGAGAATGCCCGGTTTCGATGCCTTCTTGAGCTTGAGGAAACTTGCCAGCGGCGCAAGCGTGAAACCGTGCAGCACGATGGTGGTGACGACGACGGCAAAGGTGAAGGCCACCATGCGTCCGGCGTCCTCGACGCCGATATCGGCGAGCAGGGTCCCGAACAGGCCGGAGACGGCGACCGCGACGACGCCGCGCGGGGCGATCCAGGCGCTGAGCAGGCGTTCCTGAATGGTGGCGCCGGAGCGAATGGTGGCGAGCAGGATCGCCACCGGGCGGATGACGAACAGCAGTGCTGCGACAAACAGCGCCGCACGCCAGTCGAGCGAGCGGATGTCATCAATACTGAGCGAGGCGGTGAGGATGATGAAGACGCCCGACACCAGCAACGTGGTGATGGTTTCCTTGAAGCGGCGCATGTCGGTGAGCGAGGCGATCCGGCTGTTGGCCAGCACCATCCCCATCACGGTGACGGTGAGCAGGCCCGCTTCCTCGAGCACCATGTTGGTTGCGGCATAGACCGCCACCACCGATGTCAGCAGCACCGGGGCCTTGAGGAATTCGGGCACATGGCCGCGTACGAACGACCAGACGATCAGTTTCGCCGCCGCCCAGCCGCCACCGATGGCAAGGCCAAACCCGATCACGACCAGCAGGACCAGATTGTCCACCTGGTGCAGCCCGATATAGACCATGATGATTTCGAAGGCGACGACGGCGAACAGGGCGCCGATCGGGTCGTTGACGATGGC
>JAHJUC010000631.1 GCA_018829385.1 Alphaproteobacteria bacterium | reverse complement strand
GCGAAGGATTAAACAGGAGTGAAACCGAACATGACTATCCTCACCGGTCTCAAGCGTTTCGGCGCAGGCATGATTGTGATCTCGAGCCTCGCCGTTGCGGGTCATTCGGCGGTTGCGCAGGAATTGAGCGAGGACCACATTACCGCCGCCCGGACTGCGATTGCCGCCCTCGGCTCCACCGACCAGTTCGACGGCATCATTCCGGGTGCAGCCGAGCAGCTCAAGATCAACCTGATTCGGGCCAATGCCGATCTTCAGCAGGTCATCAGCGACACCGTCGACGAGGAGGCGCTGAAGATCGTGCCGCGCCGTGCGGATCTTGAGAAGGAAGCCGCACAGATCTACGCCAAGGCCTTCAGCAAGGAAGAGCTTGTCGCGATCGCCAATTTCTACTCGTCCGAGGCCGGCAAGAAGCTGATCGAGACCGGTCCGCTGGTGACGCGCGAGCTGATCAAGTCGGCCGATATCTGGTCTTCCGGCGTTGTCCGCGACCTGGCCGACAACGTCAACAAGGCGATCGAGGCGAAGGTCGGCGCGCGTCCGAAGCTCGCCGAAGACCAGTAGTCATCTTTCGCCTCGCACCGCGTTCAGCGGCGCCGCGCGGCATCACATTGTCGTGTTGATGTGGCCAATCGAGAGCCCGGGGCGTACCCCCGGGCTTTTATTTTGTCCGGGCTTTAGTAAATAGGCAGCAAGCATCGGGGCTTTTTGCGCCCCGTATCCTCACCCGGGGGCCAGAGCCTCGCGGGCACAGCGCACAAAAGGATCTCCGCACATGAGCGACTTCGACTTCGACCTGTTTGTCATCGGCGGCGGTTCGGGCGGTGTCCGGGCGGCACGGCTTGCGGCCGGGCTTGGCAAGAAGGTGGCGATTGCCGAGGAATACCGGTTCGGCGGCACCTGCGTCATCCGCGGCTGCGTGCCAAAGAAGCTGTTCGTCTATGCCTCGCAGTTCTCCGAGCATTTCGAGGACAGCCACGGCTTCGGCTGGAGTGTCGGCGAGACCTCGTTCGACTGGAAGACGCTGATCGCCAACAAGGACCGCGAGATCGACCGGCTGGAGGGGCTCTACCGGCGCGGGCTGGAAAACGCCGGCGCCGAGATCATCGCCTCGCGCGCCGAACTGACCGGCCCCAACTCGGTGCTGATCAGAGCGACGGGGCAGACGGTCACCGCCGAGCGGATCCTGATTGCGGTCGGCGGCCGCGCCAATCCGCATGCGGCGCTGCCGGGCCACGAGCTTTGCATCAGCTCGAACGAGGCGTTTCACCTGGAAGAGCTGCCGAAGGCCATCCTGATCGCCGGCGGCGGCTACATCGCCGTCGAATTCGCCAACATCTTCCACGGGCTCGGCGTCGACACCACGCTGATCTACCGCGGCAAGGAGATCCTTTCGCGGTTCGACCAGGACATGCGCCGCGGCCTGCATGCGGCGATGGAGCAAAAGGGCATCCGCATTCTCTGCCACGAGGTGTTCGAGAAGATCGAGCGCGGCGCCGACGGAAGGCTGCTGGCGCACACTTCGGCCGGCAAGGCGCTTGTAGCCGACCAGGTGATGCTGGCGCTTGGCCGCGATCCGAACACCGAGGGCCTGGGGCTCGAGGCGGCGGGCGTGAAGACGGGCATCAAGGGCGAGATCCTCGTCGACGAGTTTTCGCGCACCAATGTCGAAAGCATCTATGCGGTCGGCGATGTCACCGACCGGGTGCAGCTGACCCCGGTGGCGATCCACGAGGCGATGTGCCTGATCGACACGCTCTACCACGACCGCCCGACCTCGCCGGACCACGAGCTGATCGCCACGGCGGTGTTCTCGCAGCCCGAGATCGGCACGGTCGGCCTGTCGGAGGACGAGGCGTCGAAGAAATACGACGAGCTGGAAATCTACCGCGCCGAGTTCCGGCCGATGAAGGCGACGCTGTCGGGCCGGGCCGAGAAGATGATCATGAAGATCGTCGTCAATGCCGCAGACCGCAAGGTGCTCGGCGTCCACATTCTCGGCCACGAGGCCGGCGAAATGGCGCAGATCCTCGGCATCGTGCTTAAGGCGGGCTGCACCAAGGACGATTTCGACCGCACCATGGCGCTGCACCCGTCGGCGTCCGAGGAGCTGGTGACGATGTACAAGCCGAGCTACCGGGTGAAGGGCGGCGAACGGGTCTGACAGCCGTTAGCTGCCGTCCTCGCCCTTCAGCCAGCCGATCGGTTCGGGCCAGAGTGTCTGGCTGAAGCGCGAGCGGAAGAAATCGAGGTGACCGATCGGCCCGCCGGCGGTTTCGGGGTCGAGCCATCTCGTTTCCACCGGCGCGTTGACGAAGTGGCGCATGATGGCCTCGCGCGCCGCCGGCGTCCCCCAGGGGTCGTCGGCAGCACCTATCGCCAGAATCGGCGTCTTCACCGAGGCGAACAGGGTTTTGGCGTCAAAGCGCGGCTCGGAGAAGAAGTAGTCCGGCTTGCGGCACCATCTGGTCCAGTCGGCGAAGACGCCGCCGGGCAGGCCGGAGCCGAGCCCCATGCCGGAGGGGACGCGGCCCACGACCGAGGCGACCGGGTTGGCCACGAGGTTCATCAGGGCGTAGAGTTTCAGCCCGCCGCCGAGATTGCGCCAGTAGCCCGAAATCGTCGCCACCATCAGGTAGCGCTCGAAGCGGTCGGAGACATTGCCGAGCCCCAGCGCCTGGCCGCCATAGGACTGGCCGACGCCGACAACCGGATGACCCGGGGCTGCGCTTTCGAGCCGGGCGAGTGCGGCGGGGAAATCCTTGATCCCCCAGTCGGCCATCGAGATATGGCGCGGGTTGACGTTTCTGCTCACCGAGCCGCCGGTGCCGCGATAATCATAGGTCAGCGCCGCGCGGAAGCCGTGGTCGGTGACGAGGCTTTCGGCGAATTTCTGGTAGAAGCCGCGCTTGACCGCGGTCGCTGCCGAGATCAGCGCCAGCGGCCCGTTGCCCGTGCCGGTCGTCAGCGTGCCCTCGAGCGGATGACCGTCTTCCGCCGCGAAGCAGATGGTTTCGACGCGGGCGGGAGCTTCCATGGCCGCTGCGGGCTGAGCAGCGGCGGCTGACGGACTGGATCGGGACGGCATGGCGCAAGACCTCCTGTGGCGCTGGCGGCAGTCTGTCTAACGTTTACGTCCACGTCAATTACCTGGAGCAATTCCAGCTAAAGTGGAAACCGGTTTCGCGTCCGGAATTGCGTGAAAACAACAAGCCAGGGCATTTTCGGTGAGTCCGTTTTCACCGGAAATGCCCTGGAACGTCATGGCCGATGGTCTTCCACCGGTCTGGTTTCCTGTTGGCTTCGGCCGGGCGTCAAAGCGATCCCCCATGAGTCCCGGCGCCCGCTTGAGCCCGGACACTCGCTTGAGCCAGAACACCCGCTTGAGCCCAGGCCACCCACTTGAGCATTGCCCGCGAAGCGGTCATCGTCACGCCATGAACCGCGCCGCCTTCTTCACCCACCTGACCGAAACCGATCCGCGCCTGTTCGCCGACGGGATGACGGATGCGCAGCGGGCAGGGCTGTCGGTCAAGCTCGATGTCTGGGCCAGATGGTACGCCGCCGATTATCCGCTGACCTTCCTTGCCGCCGCACTCGGCCAGATCTTTCGCGAGACCGGGGGGCGGATGGAGCCGGTGCTCGAAGCCTTCGCGCCGGACCGGGCGACCTCGGCCGAGCGGCTGCAGAAGGCCTACGATGCCGGGCGGCTCAAATGGGTGAAGCAGCCTTACTGGCACCCCGACGAGACCGGCCGCCACCCGGTCGGCGGCGGCGACATCCAGCTCACCCACCGGCGCAACTATCTCGGCGCGGAGGAGGGGCTCAAGCGCCGCTTCGGTGTGTCGGTCGGGCTCGGCGAAAACTACGACCTGATCCTCGATCCGGTGGTCTCCGCCCATGTGGCCTATTCCGGCATGATCGAGGGCTGGTTCCGGCCCTGCAAGCTCGCGGACTTCTGCTCCGGCGACACGCTCGACTACGCCGCCGCCCGCGACATCGTCAACGGCGACGCCAAAATGATCGGCGAGGAAATCGCCCGCAACTGCCAGATCTTCGAGGCGGCCTTGATCGCAGCTGGCGCGGACAAGGATTTCGGCCCGCCTGAGCGCGCGGTTGCCTGGCCGGGGCAGGGGTGGCCCTCTTTGCGGGAGCGGTTCAGGTCGGTGTTTCAGTGGCTTGCGGACAGATTGAGGTAATTCGATTCATGCTGTTGAGGTGCTGAATCATGCGCCTCAATGACGGGCCTGTCAGACGGGGAGCCAGGGCGGGCCGGGTGGCAAACCTCGGGATCTGTGAATCGATCGTCAGCCGATGCCCGGTCGTGCAACCTGCCGCGCTGCCGCTCAGACACGTTCTTTAGACCGGTTTGGGCGGGAAATGTGAATTCGCTGCAGCTGCGCTGAGGTTGTGCCAATTTGCGAAAAGCGGACATCCGACCGACGAAGATTCTCTCCGTGATGCTTTGTCGCCGAATGACCTCTCCGAGCCCAAAGCGTCGTAAGTTGTGCGCTTTCCTGTGAGTTTTGTGGTTTGGGATGTCCTAAGCTATTTTAGAGGGAATAGAATTTAACCTATCACCTACTAACCTGATATTGTTGAAACTAGGGCGGCGGAACCATGGCGTCTCGCAAGAAACGAAAATTCACATACACCGAGAAATATGCCATTTGGCATTGCCATGGTCGGCGTTGTTGGTTGTGCCAAGAGCCACTATCACTTCCCGATATGAGCGTTGACCATTTCTTGCCCGAGTCCCTTCTAAATGCAGAGAAACAAGAAGAACGGGATGCTGCAATCTGCGAGCATGGTCTTCCAAAGGACTTCGAAATCAACGGCTTTGAAAATCTGTTCCCATCTCATCGAAGTTGCAACGAGGCGAAGGGCAGCCAGGTTTTTAGATTCGTGCCTGGCAACGTCATCGTTCTTGAGAGGCTACGCTCGTGCGCTGAGAAGGTTGCCAAGACAGTAAACAAGATCGAAGCGGGAGGACGAAAGAGTAAATTGTTCGGCATCATGATGTCTGAGCTGGAATCTGGACGCATTTCACGGGAAGAATTGGACGAGGTTGTTTCTTGGGCGCTGGAAGAACCATTCAAAGAGTTCGAGCGATCTGAAATTTTACTACTCAATAATGGCCACTGGCTTTTGAAGTCTGAAGTCGTTCGAGAAGGGTATTGCAGATGTGAACGGTCTGCATGCGTGGATTCTGACGAGAAAGTCTACTGTTACCACCGACCTGGCCTACATCCATGGGTGGTAAAAAAGGGGCTCTATATTAGGTGTTACGATGAGATGATCGAATGTCCAAGATGCGGACGTCAACATAAGCGAGGACATATAGGTAGTGGACGGCATTCGTGTGGAAATCCATATAGAGATCAAGAAAACCAGCGTGACTAATTTCTGATACCTGCACGGTGCCCTGCACGCGTTTTCAAAAACGGAGGCGGACATGGGCGCAGGCGCAATGAATTCACACTTTGTCCGCTCTGCCAACATTGATCCATCAAAGATGCTGCGTAATTGACGAATGGCAGCAATATGGCACCTGCGGTGCAGCATTTGATAAGGTGATGAAGGTCCGCTCAGGGCCGTAAGCGCCGCCGCCGCGTTTCATCAACCCGCCCCTCTCACAAAACACCCAGGCCACGTGCCTGACGGCCTCGTCGGGGTGCCGTCACCCCTTAAGGTGCTGGCTGACCCAACCGACGATCGACCGCGCGTCCATGGCGCCGGGCTGGCGGGCCACCTCGCGGCCCTTGTCAAACAGGATGATCAGCGGGATGCCGCGGATCTGGAAGCGGGAGCCCACGGCCTGGTGCTGCTCGGTGTCGAGCTTGGCGAACCGCACCCAGGGCGACATCTGCCTGGCGGCGTCGGCAAACATCGGCGCCATCATCCGGCAGGGGCCGCACCAGGGCGCCCAGAAATCAACCAGCAGCGGAAGTTCGTCGTTCTTCAGATGCTTGTCGAGTTGCGCCTCGTCGAGCTCGAACGGCGCTTCGGGCACGAGCAGCGCCTTGCAGACGCCGCAGGTGGGCCTGGCGCCGAGCTTCGCCGCCGGGATGCGGTTCTTGGCCTGGCAGGCCGGGCAGGTGATGTGGATCAGGTCGGTCATGATCGGCTCATTCAACCTTGGCGGCGTCCAGTTCGATGACATCCTCGACCGGCTTGCTTGTACCGGAGCCGACCAGCGAGGGCAGGGTGTGCAGGTGCACGCCCTCGCCCTTGTGGCCGGCGAGGATGGCGAGCGCGCGCTGTTCGTGGGTCTCGTCGCGGGTGCGGACCCAGAGCAGCAGGCCGCCGGACTTCAGGTGGGTTTCGATTTCCCTCGCCTGCGCCGCACCGAGGAGACCGGCGAGCACGGTGCCGATCGATCCGCCGATGCCGCCGGCAATCAGCGCCGCGGATGCTGCCGCGGCCAGCGCGCCGCCGGAGGCGACGACCGCCGCGCCACCGATCATCGCCGGCACATAGACCAGGACGCCGATCACCGCGCCCATGGCATCGCCGACGGATTCGGTGGAGACGAAGGCGGTGGTCGGCACCTCGACGCGGTCTTCCAGCTCGCGCGCCGGCACATAGGCTTCGTGCAGCTTTTGCTCGATCGCTGTTTCGGAGGCGAGGATGCTCAGGTCCATCCGGTCGAAGCCCTGGGTCAGCAGGTCGTCGACCGCCGCCTGCAGATCCTCGGCTGTGTGGAAGATGCCGACCGCTTCGGTGGTGTTGGAATAGGCTGACAGTTCGCTCATGGTCTTCACTCCGCTGATCGGTTGGCTGAACCCATTCATAGCGAGGTTTGAATTTTTCGCCTTGATATGCGTCAAGACCCGTCCGCAACGCCGGTCATTGCAGCCATTTGAGCCCGCGCAGCTTCAGGCGCGAAAAAGGCGGGTAGCGCAGCGGCACGTCAAGATGCTCGCTCTTGGTCAACACCGACCTTTTGTGGCTGAAGGTGTCGAAGGAGGCGCGGCCGTGATAGGCGCCCATGCCGCTCGCGCCGACGCCGCCGAACGGAAGGTCGGGGACGGCCAGGTGCATCACCACGTCGTTGATGCAGGCGCCGCCCGAACTGGTGCGCTCGATCACCTGGCGGTGGATCTCCTTCGATTTCGCAAACAGATAGAGCGCTAGCGGCTTGGGCCGCGAGGTGATGAAGCGGATCGCGTCATCGATTTCCCGGTAGGTGATGACCGGCAGCACCGGCCCGAAGATCTCCTCGCGCATCACTTCGGCCTCCGGGGACACGCCGGTCAGCACCGTGGGCGCGATGTATTTCTCCGACCGGTCGGTCTCGCCGCCAAGGGCGATGTTGCCGCCGGCGATCAGCCCGGCAACCCGGTCGAAGTGCCGCTCGTTGATGATCCGCGGGTAATCCGGGCTGGCCTTCGGGTCCTTGCCGAAGAATTTCCGGATCGAGACCCCGAGCCTTTCGACGAAGGCTTCGGCGACGGATTCCTGCACCAGCACGTAGTCCGGCGCGATGCAGGTCTGCCCGGCATTGAGGAACTTGCCCCAGGCCACCCGCCTGGCCGCCGTCGCAAGGTCGGCGTCCTCGTGGATGATGCAGGGGCTCTTGCCGCCCAGTTCCAGCGTCACCGGCGTGAGGTGCTTGGCCGCCGCGGTCATGACGATCCTGCCGATCTGCTCGCTGCCGGTGAAGAAGATGTGATCGAAGCGCTCGGCCAGCAACGCGGTCGACACATCCGCGCCGCCCTCGAAGACTTCGAACGCGTCCGGGTCGAGATAGGCGGGGATCAGCCGCGCCAGCACTTGCGACGTGTGGGCCGAGACTTCCGAGGGCTTGATGGCGGCGCAGTTGCCCGCCGCGATCGCCCCGATCAGCGGCGTCAGCACCAGATTGACCGGATAGTTCCACGGCGCCATGATCAGTACCAGGCCGAGCGGCTCATGCACGATGCGGCTGGTTCCTGGCTGATTGGAGAGCGGCGTGGAGATCTTTTTCGGCTGCATCCATGCCTTGAGATGGGACAGCGTGTGGCCGATCTCGGCAAGCACGGTGCCGATTTCGGTCATGCG
>JAHJUC010000630.1 GCA_018829385.1 Alphaproteobacteria bacterium | reverse complement strand
TATCCGGCTCAGCGGCGGATTGCGGCGGCGGGCGAGCTGTTCATCAGCCGGCAGCGCGATTCGGCACGTCTGTCCTGGCGCTGCGACATCGTCGTGGTCAGCCCATGGAGATGGCCGGTGCATCTCGAGGATGCGTTCTAGCAGGCGGGACCTGGCGTGGCGCCGAGACCGGGTCCGGCTTCGTTCCCTGTCCCTGGCATTCAGGTTCAACTCGGGACGGCATGTCCCGGTTCGACCGGGTTTCCCGAGCGCCGCATGAACTGGCCCGGCGGCACGCCGACATGGCGGCTGAAGGCGGTGCTGAAGGTGCTGGCCGAGCTGTAGCCGATGCGACCGGCGACATCGTCGAGCGCCATGGTTTTCCTCGCCAGCAGGTCCTTGGCGACGGTCATGCGCCAGGCCATGAGATATTCCATCGGCCGCGCTCCGACCATGCGGACGAAACGGTCGAAGAAGGCCGAACGGGACATGCCCGCAGCGCGCGCCAGTTCGGGAATCGTCCAGGCGTGCTCGACATCGCCGTGCATGCAGCGGAGTGCTGACGCGACCCGGGGATCGCCGAGACCGCGCAACAGGCCCGGCTGCGCGTGCTTTGCGGGCGCCGCCCGAAGCGCCTCGATCAGCAGGATTTCGACGAGGCGCCCGAGGATGAGATCGCGGCCGATGTCCTGGCGCGCCGCCTCCTCGCCGACGAGCCGGACGAGGCCGGTCAACCGGGGAACACCTCTTATGTGGATCATCCGCGGCAGGAGCGACACCAGCAGCCCGGCATTGGGCGAGCCGAAGGCGAAATAGCCGCCAAACTGCCGCATATCGGGCGGTCCTTCAGTCTGCCCGTAGCGGATCTCGCTGCCATCGGCCGCGGTCTCCTCCGGATCCTTCGGAACAAGGTGCAGTGGCAGCGCCACATCGATGCTGGACATGGTGAAGGCGGGCGTGGCCGGCAGCAGGACGAAATCTCCTTCCTCGAGGATCACCGGCTCCTCGCCATCGACGGCAAGGCGGCACCTGCCCTCGGTCATGGCGCAAAACCCGGGCATCCCGAACTCGGCATAGCGAAATGCCCAGCGGCCGCGCCCGCTGATGCCCTTCGAGAACACGGCGCGGGGGCGCAGGAGCTCTATCACCTGGGCGAGTGGATCCGACATTCCGGACTCCTGCAAATCAAAAACGGATTTACGATTGATGATAGTCCTGATTATGCGCGGTAAATCGATCCCGTCAACATCAAACACAGGAGATCATCATGAATACCGCGCTCATCACCGGCTGCTCGTCCGGCTATGGACTTGAAACTGCCCGCCACTTCCTCGCAAACGGCTGGAACGTGATTGCCACCATGCGCACCCCGCGCGACGGCCTGTTTGCGCAGACCGACCGCATCCGGATCCTGGCCCTCGACGTCACCAGCCCCGGCAGCATCGCGGCGGCGATCGAGGCCGCCGGGCCGATCGATGCGCTGGTCAACAATGCCGGGATCGGCGTCGTCGGCGCCTTTGAAGCGACGCCCATGGCGCATGTGCGCAAGGTGTTCGAGACCAACACGTTCGGCACAATGGCGATGGCACAGGCGGTGATTCCGCAGATGCGCGCACGCCGCTCCGGCGTCATCGTCAACGTCACCTCCAGCGTGACGCTGGCGCCGATGCCGCTGGCCGCCGCCTACACCGCCAGCAAGCAGGCGATCGAGGGCTTCACCGGCTCGCTGGCGCATGAGCTCGCCGCCTTCAACGTCCGCGCCAGGCTTGTGGAGCCGGGCTATGCGCCGACAACGCGGTTTGCCGCAAACACCGACATTCCCGTTATGGATCTGATCCCCGAAGCCTATGCGGATTTCGCGGGACCGATTTTCGCGGGCTTCGCCAATCCGGCGCTGACGACCAGGGAAAGCGACGTGGCCGAAGCGGTGTGGCGGGCAGCCAACGACACCACGGCCCGGCTGCGCTACCCGGCCGGCGCCGACGCAGTCGCCCTCGCGCAGGCCGGTTGAGAGCACAGGCGACAGGCTCGACAGGAAACGGCGCTCCGAGCGCAAGGGGCGCCGCGCCGAGTTGCTCGCCGCGCTCTCCCTGATGCTCAAGGACTACCGCATCGCGGCGATGCGATACAAAACACCGGAGGGGGAAATCGACATCGTGGCGCGCAAGCGCGATCTGGTTGCCTTCGTCGAGGTCAAGGCGCGGCGGGACCTGGCCGAGGGTGTCGACGCGGTGAGCTATCCGGCTCAGCGGCGGATTGCGGCCACAGGCGAGTTGTTCATCAGCCGGCAGAAAGATTCGGCCAGGCTCTCCTGGCGCTGCGACATCGTCGTGATCAGCCCGTGGAGATGGCCGGTGCATCTCGAGGATGCGTTCTAGAGGGGAGCCTAGCTTGCCGGGATAGAGGCCGAGAGCACCGCATGGGCCTGTCCGCAATCAAGAGGATTGCGCCCAACCCGGCGGCTGAAGTTGTTGCCCGGCGTACGGCTTGCCGCACGCCGGGACCATCAGGGTATCAACCGCCGAGACGCGCGGTGATCTGTGCGAACAGCTGCATGTTCTCCTCGTCGCGGCCAACCGGCTCCGCGGTATGGCTCACCTTCATGATGACAAGGTTGTTGCTCGGATCGATGTGAATGAATTGGTGATGAAGCCCCATCGCCGCGTAGGCAT
>JAHJUC010000629.1 GCA_018829385.1 Alphaproteobacteria bacterium | reverse complement strand
TCCCGCCATGAATCTGAATATCGGCCGCAGTCTCATCGCCTTCGCAATTGTTGTGTCACTTGGTCTCATCGGCTCTATCGGGCTTTCGAGATTTGCCTTCGAAGACCTGAAGGTCAATGGTCCCGTCTATCAAGAAATCGTCTACGGCAAGGACCTGATCGCCGATATCCTTCCGCCGCCGCTTTATGTGGTCGAGTCCTATATGCTTGCCAACGAAATGATGGCGCATCCTGCCAGGGTGGAAAAGAATGCATCGAGGATAGAAGTCCTCAAAGGCCTTTATGAAGAGCGCAGGGCGTTCTGGAAGACTTCCGACTTGGCCCCGGGCCTCAATGCCAAGCTGCAAGACGACGTGCTGGTCAAGGGCGATGCCTACTGGGCGGTGTTGCAAGACGCGTTTCTCCCCGCCAAAATCGCCGGTGATTACGGAGCTTCCCTGAAAGCCGCTGCCGAACTCCTCGCGGCGTTCCATACCCATGACGAGGCAGTCAACGAGTTGGTGGCGCAGGCGTCGGCGTTCCTGGAAAACGCGGAAACCAGCGCACGTGCCGAAGACGAGTTGTTTTCGGCTCTGACGTTGGCTGCCAGCGCGGTATCGGTATTGCTGTTCTTCGCCGGTCTCTACCTGTTCCGCAAACGGGCTATTGTGCCTCTTACCGACATGAAAAACTACATGCGCATGCTGGCTGAAGGTGACTACTCCAATGAGGTCCCCCATGCCGACCGCAAGGACGAGATCGGCGAGATGGCAAAGTCAGTCGAGGTCTTTCGCAACGCAGCGCTCGAACGCAAGCGCTTGCGCGAGGAAATGGAGCGCGAAAGTCAACTCAGTGAAGAGCAGCGGATCGAACGCGAGCGAATTCGCGCCGAGCAAGCCGCCGATCTGAAGGTTGTCGTCGATACACTGGGCGCCGGCCTGAACCGGCTTGCCGAATGCAACATCCGCTTGACGATCGATGAGCCTTTTTCAGAAAACTTCGAAATGCTGCGCACGGACTTCAACAACTCGATCGCGACATTCCAGGCCACGTTGGAACTGGTTCTGGAGAAAACCGCGCACATCAATGACAACTCGCAAGCAATGCGAGAGGCCGCGGATAATCTCTCACGGCGTACCGAACAGCAGGCTGCTGCGCTCGAAGAGACAGCCGCCGCCCTCGAGGAGGTCACCTCCACGGTTCGCGCCTCTGTCGAACGCACAAGCGAGACCCGCGATCTCGTTCACGAGGCGAAGAATTGTGCAACGATGTCGACCGGTGTCGTGAGAGGCGCCGTAGAGGCGATGACTCGCATTGAAGGCGCATCGGAAGAGATCGGAAGAATTATCGACGTCATCGACCAGATTGCCTTCCAGACCAACCTGCTTGCACTGAATGCTGGTGTGGAAGCGGCTCGCGCCGGCGATGCAGGCAAGGGTTTCGCTGTTGTCGCACAGGAAGTCCGTGAACTCGCCCAGCGATCGGCATTGGCGGCCAAAGAAATTGGCGGATTGATTGAGAATTCGCGCAACGAGGTTGCAAATGGCGTCAAACTGGTTGGCGAGACCGGGGATGCCCTAGTCCGCATCGAGGGCTTTGTCAGCGAAATCGATGTCAAGGTAGAAGCTATCACAACCGCTTCCCGCGAACAGTCGGTTGGCCTGGGTGAGATCAGTACCGCAGTCAACTCGATCGATCAGATGACCCAGCAAAACGCGTCCATGGTTGAGGAGACAACTGCCATCAGTCATTCGCTGGCCTCGGATTCGGAACAGCTCGGCGAACTGGTTGGACGTTTCCAGCTCAACCGCCGCAGTACCATAAGAGAGCCAAACTCTGCCTTTGCCAATCGTATTCCCGATCCCGTCTTGCGCCTGGCGAGCCAGCGCTGACCAAAAACCGGTTGGAGAGTGCAATCCAACTAGAAGCAGTCCGAAATACGGGAAACGAGAATGCCGAAATTGCAGCCCCATCTGAGTGGGGCTCCGAGGGCTGCGGCATCAAGGTCACTTGTGATCAAGTACGCTGCGGATGGAGCCGAGAGAATATTCATCGTCAGCGTGCTGGGAAAGAGTGGCAATCTCTTGTGGGCGACTCAGGATGGGGCAATCCAGCTCTATGAAAGAAAGTGGATAGTAACGATGGTTTCGGTCGAATCTGTTCAAGAGATCGACTGGAATGATGTCTGAACATGTTGCTTTACGCAAAAGCAACGGCCAGGAGCGCAGTTTTTGACGACACACCGAATGAAGGCGCCGTGCTTTTCACCCGATCATCCCAACTACCTGTCAGAGCTGGAGGCGGAACTTGCACCATTCTTGGCGGAAATTGTAGGTCGCGCTGTTGATGCCGGGTGGTCCAAGGATACCGTTTGGACGGCGCTAATATCGCTCGTTGCCGATCTGGAACAGTCCACTTTTGAAACCTCCGAAACTGACAAACTGGTAATGGACGTGGTATCTCTCCTTGATAATTTTCGCTGATTGTCTGATCAGAGCGACAGGAACAAGGCAGTTGCGTGCAGCGCTTGGTATGGCTAGGCAAGTCGCAACGGGCAACCTTCATTCGCTGGATCCAGACTCAGAGAATGACCGTTTTCCTCAGATCAAGAATGCCAGGCCCGCGTCACCGGCAACACTCATGCATGCCGTTCACCAATCCCCCACCGCACCCGGGCCCACACCCGTTCGTGCATGATGAAAAACGCCAGGCCGCTGGCGGCGGTGGAGAGCGCGAAGCTCATGGCCGTCACCATGTTGCCGGTGTGGAACCAGGCCAGCGCGCCGGTGACGGCGAGGCCGAGGGCCTGCCAGGTAATGGCTTTGGCGATGGTCCTGAGTTTCGATTCCATGGTCTGCGCCGGCTCCCTTGCTGGTGATGCGATGCGGGATCTGTAGACGGTTCGCGCGCCTGCCGGAATTCTGTATCTTCTGCGCAAAAACACACGAATGTTGATAAAAATCACCAACTGTGTGAATAGTCCACGATGCACAAGACTGACCGCGCAGAGCTGTTTCGCACCCGCCTGGCCGCCCGGCTGGCCTTGACCGGCATGAGCCGCAGCGCGCTGGCGCGGGCGGCGGGCGTCGACCGGTCGACGATCGCGCAATTGCTGTCGGGCGACGAGGTGCGGCTGCCGAACGCGCATCTGGCGGCGGAATGCGCCAGCGCGCTGGGGGTGAGCGCGGACTGGTTGCTGGGCCTGTCGGACCGGCCGGAATCGGCAGCCGAGGTGCTGTCGGCGAATTTCCGGATGGAGGCGGCGCAGCGGACGCCGGCGGACGAGCAGATCATCGCCTGGCACCAGGAGGCGGCCGGCCACAAGATCCGGCACGTGCCGGCAACGTTGCCCGATATCCTGAAGACGGAAGCCGTTCTCGAATGGGAGTATGCGGCCTTTCTCGACAAGACGCCGGAGCAGGCGCGCGGCGCCATGCGCGAGACCTCCGACTGGCTCAGGGCGCCGGGCTCGGATTACGAAATCTGCGTCTCTATCGACAAGCTCCGCTCGCTGGCGCGGGGCGAGGGCTACTGGCAGGGGCTTGCCGCCGAGACCCGCGCCGAGCAGATCGATTTCATGGCCGAGCGCTGCGCCCGGCTCTACCCGTCATTGAGGCTCTATCTCTACGATTCGAAGAAGGTGTTCTCGGCGCCGGTGTCGATCTTCGGGCGGCTGCTGGCGGCGGTCTATGTCGGCCAGTTCTACCTGGTCTACCGCGACAACCGGCAGATCGCGGCGCTGACCGGGCATTTCGACACG
>JAHJUC010000628.1 GCA_018829385.1 Alphaproteobacteria bacterium | reverse complement strand
GGCCGTTCAGGCGCACACCTTGCTCAAGCCGGGCCAGATCGAATGCGCCATGCAAAGCGCCGGATCCCAGGATCGGATCGACAAGTTCCTTCTGGAAAACTCCGAATTCCTGCTCAAGCACCTGTTCTCGTCGCCTTGCCCGGTCATCTTCGCGCCGCAAGGTGCCGCGGTTTTCAATTCCTCCCCCGCGACAGTCGTCAACACGGAAGCCGGCTCGGGCATCAACCTGGTGTTTCCCGTTCAACTGGGAACGATGGGCAACGGTCTGGTCGTCTTCCTCGATGCCCGCGCCATGCTCAACAATGACATGCTGATCGATCTGCACAGGAAGTCTCTCACCGTGATGCGGGAGAAGCTGCGGCTGGCCTTCGGGATGACCAGCGGGTCGGAAAATCTCAATGATCGTGAAATCGAATGCCTGCAGCTGGTCGGCAACGGGATGAAGAGCGAAGCGATCGGCGAACAGCTCAACCTCTCGGTTCACACGGTAAATGCCTATCTGGGATCCGCCACCACCAAGCTCAATGCCGTCAATCGTATCCAGGCGATTGCAAAGGCAATCCGGCTTGGCGTCATCGCATGACGGGCAGCGTCAATGCTTGTCTCGCTCGAGCGTCCCGCAGGCCGACCGTATGAAAACCCCTGGTGATCACACCAAATAATCTCGTGCGCCGCTTGGACGCATAAGAGACGCTCTCACTTCTTGAAGCCGGGCCGTCTTTCCCGTGTCAGCCGAACCCGCCTGACCACCGGATGCTCTGTCCAATTGCTTCAGGCCGCGGGCCTGGAGATGTGGGTTGCCGTCACGAACGGCCGGAAAGCCGCGGCGCGCAGGCTCTCGGCAAGAACCGCGGTGTTGTCCTCAGGATTTTCCAGCGGCTCGTCAAAGGCAATGTGGTTGATCTCGATGCCGCCGCAATCCTGTTCCAGCACAAGCCGCGCATAGATGGTGACTTTTCTCGGACGGATCTCGAGATCGAGCACAACGCGCGGCTGTCCGCCCCAGTCGAGGTAATAGTCGCCGCCGATACCAAGCTTTATGGTGCCGGGCAGAAAATACATTTCCGCGGCCGAAGCCACCAGGTCGGCCAGATCGCCGTGCCGTTCGAAACGCAACATCGAGATCAGGTCCGCCACGTCGATCAGGCGCAGTTCGCTCGCGACTGTGCAGATGGCGTCGGCAATGATCTTTTCCTGCTCGGCGGAGAATGGATTCTGTTTCATGTTCGCGCGCCCGGGATTCTGGAATTTGGTTTGGCCGAATAGATACGGTGCACCAACTCGGCAACAGCCTTGTAGAACACCGGCGGAATGAAATTATCCACTGAGACTTGCGCAAAAATGGAGCGAGCGAGCGGCGGGTCCTCGAAAACGGGAATTCCGTGTGCTTCGGCCACTTCACGAATCTTCAGCGCGATCAGGTCCTGTCCCTTGGCGATGACGATTGGAGCGCCGCCTTCCTCGCGGACGTAGCGCAGGGCGACCGCAAAATGGGTCGGATTGGCGATCACCAGGGTCGCGCGTGGCACATCGGCGATCATCCGGCGGCGCGCGCGGTCACGGGCAAGCGAGCGCTGGCGGGCCTTCATGATCGGATCGCCGTCCGACTGCTTGAGCTCGTCCTTGATCTCCTGCTTGCTCATCTTCAGGTCCTGGTGCCAGCTGTAGCGGGTCCACAACAGGTCGAGAACGGCCAGCGTGGCGGTGCAGATCAGCACCACGACGATCACCTTGCCGGCCATCCGCGCCATGTCGGGCACGACCAGCATCGGGTCCATGAACATGAAGTCGAGCGAGCGGAAAAACTCGGTCTGCATCACCACCGCGACGATGGTTGAGACCGCCGCGATCTTGAAGATGTTCTTGCCGAATTCGACGAAGCCCTTGGCGCCGTAAATCCGGCCGAATCCCTTGATGATCGAAATCCGCTCCAGCTTCGGCTGGATCCTGTCCAGCACCGGGCTCGGCATGTTCTGCAGCACCGAGGCGGAGATGCCGAACCCCATCAGCAGCGCGAAAGCGGGCAGCAGGATGCCGCCGGCCGCGAAAAACAGCATCTGGAACAGAGCCATCGCATCGCCGCCGGTATTGAGCTGCCACCCGTCCGATTGCTCGAACAGATCCTTCAATGTTTCGGCAAACCGTCCCGCGCTGTTGGGCAGGAAGAAGACAAGAAAGACCAGCATGCCCAGCGTCGATGCAAAAATCGGGACTTCCCGGCTGAAGGGCACATTGCCCTTGTCCACCGCGTCCCGGATCTTTTTCTCTGTTGGTTCTTCTGTTTTGCTGCCCTTGTCTTCGCTTTCGGCCATTTCAGCTCAGGCTCAAGCTGCGGCAGCTTCGGCGCCGGCGCTTTCGCGCAGGGTCAGCTGGTCAAGCCCGGCCAGTCTGATGGCCTCCTGGGCGATGCTGCGACGGGCAACGGCGATTTCGCGCGTGCTGACATTGCCGGTGCCCGAGGCCAGATCCGATTCGATCATCCGGCGCTGGCGGGCGCCGATGGCTGACAGGACCGAATCCGTCAGGGCCTGGTCAGCGCCACGCAGCGCTGTGGTGATGATATCGCCCGAAATGTCGTTGAACAGCGTGACGCGGCTCTTCTGCGGCATCAGGATGATGTCGTCGAACAGGAAGATCCGTGGCCGGACCTTTTCCACCGCGGTCTTGGAGACTGTCTCAAGCGCGCCGAGCAGTGATTCGACATCCGGCTTGGACAATTCGTTCATGATCTCCGCGACCTTGACCGAACCGGCGCTGGAGCGTTCCGCTTCAATGGCGGCAACCAGATCCCTGACGCGCGCCTCGATGATTTCAGCCGCCCGCGGATTGACATTCTTCAGATCGACGGCGCGACGGACGATATCGACCCGAACCTTTTCGGGCAGTTTCATCAGCGTCCGGCCGGCAAATGCGGTGGGCAGCATCGAGACGATGTAGGCTGCGGTTTGCGGATGCTCGCTCTGCAGGAACTTGCCGACGCGATCCGGATCGGAATCCTGAAGGCGGTCCCAGATCGATGTTTCGTAGCTCTGGAACTGGGTGCGGCGTCCAAGCAGCCCGTCGACCTCGTCGGGCGTAAGGCCTTCCTCGAGAATTCCCTCCATCGCCTTGGCATTGTCCATCAGGCCGGTGCCTTCGCTGAACAGATCCTCGAATTCATTGACCAGTTCCACCAGCTCCTGCGGCTTGATGGTGCGCAGGTTCTGGGCGTTCTTGATGATTTCCTGCAGTTCCTCGTGTTCGAAGAACTTCAGCAGCTTGCCCGCCACCGGTTTTCCCATGGCGAGCAGCACGGCGGCGGCCTTTTCCGACGGCGTCAGAGCTGTGCCGACTTCGGTGCCTTCCGGGGTGAACTCTCCATAACTTGTCATATCAGTTCGACTTCTTCTGCGGTTCGCCGATGACTTCGATTATCTTGACGGCAAATTTGGTGTCGTCTGTTTCAAGGACTGTAATCTCTCCGCGTCCGATAAGCTTGCCATTGACCATGATATCCACAGGTTCGCCGATTTTCCGGTCGAGCGCGATCGTTGCGCCTTCGGAAAGGTTCATGAGTGTGGAAACCGCCATGCGGCTTGAGCCGAGAATGATCTGCACGTCGATCGGAATGCCGAGTACCAGGTCCACGCGGTTGGTGGCCCCGGTAGCGCCGATCTTGGTGCCCGGATTGGAACCCTGCGGTGATCCGAAATCCTGGACCAGGGCGTTTCCGCCCCCCGCGCCAAGCGAAGGCCCGTCAAGATCCGGCGCACCGAAATCGCCGCCGAAATCCGTGCCGCCACCGAAATCCGCACCGCCAAGATCCGGCCCATCAAGACCAACCCCGCCGAAATCGGAAGTACCCGCTGCCGAATCGCCTATGTTGAACGGATCATCGGTCGCTGAGTCATCTCCGAAGTCTGCGCCAAAATCGGAACCAAAGGCTGCTGCGCCACCCATACCATCCACGCTTTCTTCAGTGAGATCCGGCTCCATGCCGGCATCTTTTTTCAATACGTCGCGAAGATCACCCACGGCCTCGTCAATTGCGCTGTCGTCCTGCGCCATCAGATCGTCGGTGCCATCGAGTGCTTTTTCGCCAGCCATGTATCTTTATCCCGTCTGAAGCTTGCCCGGAGCCTTCCACCCAGCTCGCGGGCATCATATCATCTAAAATCGGTTTTCCAGTTTTCGTCTGGCCCGGCCTGGCCCTCGACCTTGACCATGTAACGTGAACCCGCCCTCCCCAGGGCGCAGGTGTAGAGCGGCTGTCCGTTCGCGCTCAGGGTGACCTCGATATCTCCGTTGTGTGCGAATGCAATCAGATCGCCTGGCTGCAGGCGGCTGATCTCGCCCAGCGCCAGTGGCTGCAGCGCCACCGCGGCCTGCAGGCTGATTTGCGACTTGGAAACGCGGTCGCTCAGCCGTTCCGTCCACTCGTCCTTGTTCGGGTCGGATTTCTTGTCGAGCTTGGCCGTGTTGGTCTTCGTCTTGAGCAACACCGATTGCGGCAGGATGAGGGTCAGCGGAGCTGCGACCGAGCCGAATTCGATATCAAGCGTCAAGGCGACGGCATGAAAGTTCGGAATCGAATCGTCGTCTTCCTCGGGATGCTCCGGTTGCGGGTTTTTCGCCCGCGCTCTGGCGTCGGGCTTGGCCGAAACCAGTCCGCGCAGGCTGTCGTTGAGCTGTTCGAACACCACCAGCGACATGTCGAGTTCGATACCCGACAGCGGCCGCGCGGCAATGTCGAGCTGGTCCGGATCCGAACCGCCCAGCAGGCATTCGACCATGCCGATGATCAGCTTCGTGCCGCACAGGCTTGAAATTTCATTCGACCAGTTTGCGATGGTTGTTTCGCAATACACCGTGTCGCCGCTCAATTCGGCAAGCAGATCGCGCCGGCGTCCCAGGTGGATTTCCCCGGGCCGGGCGTCGATCACCACCCCGGTCGCACTGTGGAAGGCGGTGGCCAGCACCGGACAGAGCGCATTGAGCAGGGTTTGGCTTCTTGCCTCGATGTCCGCCGTGTTGCCCTTGACGCCGATCATCCGGTCCAGCAGGTCCGGATCAAATCCGTTGTGGTCCGACGATTGCTGGTTCTCGCTCGCAACGCTCATCGGATCAGGCCGCCTTCGCTTCGCCGCCGCCGCCCGGATTCATCATTTCCTGCTCGACCGCATCGATGGATGGGCGCTCGTAAGAGGAAATGGTCTTGCGGCCGTGCTCGAGTGCAACCTGAGGAACCGAACCGTTCATGTAGGCAAGCAGGGTCTGCTTGACGATCGTGTAAAGCCGGTTCTGCTTGGTCCGTACGATCTTGATGTTCGTGGCGATTGGGCTGAATATGCAATAGGAGAGGAAAATCCCGAGCATTGTGCCCACGAGCGCGGCGCCGATCAGGCCGCCAAGCACCGCCGGCGACTCGTTGATCGCGCCCATGGCTTTGATGACGCCCAGAACCGCGGCGATGATGCCGATGGCCGGACAGGCGTCGGACATGGTGCTCATGGCATGATAGGGCTTCAGGCGGTCCTGCGCGATGGTCTGGATTTCCTCGTCCATCAGCGCTTCGATCTCATGCGGGCGGGCATTGCCGATGATGATCAGGCGAACGTAGTCGCAGATGAACGCGGTCAGTTCCTTGTTCTTCAGGATAGTCGGCGCCGACTGAAACAGCTCCGACTCTTCCGGATTGTCGATGTGGCTCTCGATCTCGTTGCGGCTCTTGGTGCGCAGGTCGCGCATCAGCGAGTAGAGAATGCTCAGTGTGTCGAGATACTCGCGTTCCTTCGGGACCTTGCCTTTGAAAGCTTCGCCCAGTGCCTTCATCGTGTCTTTGATGGTCTTGACCGGATTGGTCATGATGAAGCCGCCGATTGCGGCGCCGCCGATGATCAGCAGTTCGAACGGCTGGTTGAGCACCTCGATATGGCCGCCCATGGCCATGAAGCCGCCGAGCACGCAACCGATGGTAATAACAAAACCAACAATAATATTCATAACGTCCCGCCGCGGTAATTGAGATGCAAACCAATCACTACGGCTTGAGCCTTGTGTGAAGCTGAATCTGTCTGCTTGATGAATGGCTTCCTGCCAATCTTCAGCTTCGCACAAGCAAGATGCCCTAATCCGGAACAGGCTTGCGGGGTTGTACCGGTTTGCAACTGCGCAATGCGCCCTGGAAAACAGGAGGGGTCATCCGGTGACATCGACATACACTAGCTACAATCTCATCACGCGGGATCTTCCGCGATCCATCGAGAGGATTGCCAGCCAGCCCCAGGTCGCCCGGGAAAGCGAATACTACCTCAAGCGGATTTCCGAGATCAAATCGATCGACGAGTTCATGGCGGACACCCGCGTGTTCAACTACGCCATGAAGGCTCATGGTCTTGAGGATATGAATTACGCCAAGGCGTTCATGCGCAAGGTTCTGACGGAAGGCGTCGAAAACGAGGATGCCTTTGCCAACCAGCTTGCCGATTCCAAGTACAAGGAATTCGCCGAGACCTACAATTTTGCCCGTCACGGCGAAACCGCGACCATTTTCACCAAGGCGCAGCAGGGCACGGTTGACAAGTATCACCGGCTGACGCTGGAGGAAGAGGCCGGCGAAGACAACACCGGTGTGCGGCTGGCGCTCTATTTCGAGCGGACAGCCCCGGAGCTCGATTCCGTCTACGGCATTCTTGCCGACACGGCCCTGTATGAGGTCGTCCGCACCGCGCTCGGCATTCCGGCGGAAGTCGCCGCTTCCGACATCGACAAGCAGGCCGAGATGCTGAAGTCGCGTCTCGATATCGAAGACTTCAAGGATCCGGAAAAACTCAACACCTTCATGCAGCGCTTCACCGCTCTCTGGGAACTCGACAATCCCTCCTACGGATCCGCCGACTCGAGCCTGCTGCTGAGTTCGTCCACCGGTTTCGGTATCACCCCCGAGCTGATGCTATCGATCAACAATCTCAAACTCGGGGGCCGCTGATGCAGGGTTCTATCTATGTCTCATTGTCGTCGCAGATTGCGCTTGAACGTCGCCTGAGCACGCTGGCCGACAACGTTGCCAACGCCAATACCACCGGGTTCAGGGCAACCGAGGTCAAGTTCAACGAAGTCCTGGCCAACACCGGTGCCACCGATGTCTCCTTCGTCAATGAGGGGCAGGATTATCTCAGCACCGCCAATGGCGGTCTCAAGACCACCGGCAGCGCGCTGGATTTCGCCATTCGCGGTGACGCCTGGTTCATGATCGAGACTCCGACGGGAAAGATGCTGACCCGCGATGGCCGGTTCACGCTCACCGACACCGGCCAGTTGGTCAACATCGACGGCTATCCCGTGCTTGATCCGGGCGAGGCGCCGATCCAGCTGGATCCCGATGGCGAAGCGCCCAAGGCAGGGCGCGACGGCGGCCTGAGCCAGGACGGCTTCCGGCGTGGCGCTATTGGCATGTTCTCGGCGGATTTCAGGGATGGTTTCGTCCGAAAGGCCCCGATCGGCATCGTTCCCACAATCCCGCCTGAACCGGTGGTCGACGCCGAGAGTGCCGGTCTGTTGCAGGGCTACATCGAGAATTCCAACGTCAATGCCATGGCCGAGATGAGCCGCCTGATCATGATCTCGCGGGCTTTCGACAACATCTCCTCGATGAACAAGTCGACCGAAGATACTTTCAAGCAAGCCATCCGAACTCTGGGCAGCGGAAGTTGAAACTGATGCCGGGTTTGCCGTTTGATTGCTTTCCCGGGTCGGGAGCCAGCGCGCGATGAGTGGGCGGTCGGGTCTGGCCCTGCTCGCCGAGAGCGTGCGCACCTTTTCCAAGCCGGAAGGCGCCTGGGACATATCTGGCACGGTCACCGCGGTCGCGCCCGGCCATTGCGTGGTCGCCGGGCTGTCGCGGCACGCGCGGATCGGGGATTTTCTCACGTTTCGCCACGGCGGGACGGCCAAGCTCGCTGAAGTTGTCAGCCTTGGTCCCGACGAGCTGATCGCCTGCCCGGTGGACGGAGCATCCCAGGCCAATATCGGCGAGCGGGTCTGGCGCAGTGGCCCGTTTCGGCTGTCGCCCGACAAGAGCTGGTGCGGCCGGACGATCAACGCGCTCGGGGAACCAGTGGATGGCGCCGGACCGCTCAGGCAGGGTCCGGTCCCGCGTTCGGTAACCGGTGCGGCGCCGGCATCCATGCTGCGCCAGAGGGTCGACAAGCCGCTCAGGACCGGAATTCGCGTCGTCGATGTCTTCACCCCGATGTGCCAGGGACAGCGGCTCGGGGTGTTCGCCGGATCGGGTGTCGGCAAGTCCACGCTTCTGTCGATGTTCGCTAAGGCCGCCGATTTTGACCGGGCCGTCGTGGCGCTGGTGGGCGAGCGTGGCCGTGAAGTCCGCGAATTCATCGAGGACACGCTTGGCCCGAACATGGCCAAGACCGTCGCCGTGGTCGCCACCAGCGATGAAAGCCCGATGCAGCGCAAGCTCGCGCCGCTTACTGCCATGGCCATCGCCGAACATTTCCGCGATACCGGCGAGAACGTTCTTTTGATCGTCGACAGCCTGACGCGATTTGCCCATGCGCTGCGCGAGATCGGCATGGCGGCGGGCGAACCGCCGGTGGCCCGTGGCTACCCCGCCTCCGTCTTCACCGCCTTGCCCGGGTTGCTGGAACGCGCCGGACCCGGGCCGGAAGGGGCCGGCGCAATCACCGCGATCGTCTCGATCTTGGTCGACGGCGACAATCACAACGATCCGGTGGCGGACTCGGCACGCGGCATTCTTGACGGGCACCTGGTGCTCGACCGCGCCCTTGCCGACGAGGGCCGCTATCCGCCGGTCAATCCGCTGACCTCGATTTCCCGGCTGGCCCGCAAGGCCTGGCGCGGGGACGAGGAAAAGCTGGTGATGCGCCTCAAGGCCCTGATCCATCGTTTCGAGGAAACCCGCGATTTGCGGCTGATCGGCGGCTATCGGGCCGGATCTGATGCCGAACTGGAAATGGCGATCAAGCAGACGCCGGTGATCTACGAGATATTGCGCCAGACGCCGGAACAACCGCCAAGCGCCGATGCTTTTGCCGAACTCGCGGATGCAATGAAGGCTGCGGCCGGCTTGCCCGTCTCATCGCCCGCCAAGGAAAGGACGAAACCGTGACCGACGTTGCCAAAGCTGCGATCGAGACTATTGAGAGTGTAGATGAAGCGCCGGTTCGCGCGACGAGCCGGGTTCGCAACGGCGACCGCGTGCTGGCTGTCGCCGGCTTCATGCTGGCCACTGCTGCGGCTTTTTTCCCCTGGTATGTCTTCTTCAATCAGGAGGACTTCGGCATCGCGCCGATGGGCTACACCGAGACCCGGGATCTTCCGGAAACCGGCGGGCGCTCCTTCGTCAACGTATCGCCGCTTGCCATTCCCGACGAAAAGGATGGATCGGGCCAGCCATCTGCCTTCGACCCGATCATAACTGCCACCGTATCCGGTGAGGGGAGCGAGTCCACGGGCGCGCCGGCGCTGACCGCCATCGACCCCGACAAGAGCTTCCCCGGCAAGCCGCGCTACAAGCTTCTGCATGTCGCCAATGGCCGGGCGCTCATCGAGGACAAGTCCGGCATGTATATC
>JAHJUC010000627.1 GCA_018829385.1 Alphaproteobacteria bacterium | reverse complement strand
GGCGCATGATGCGAACATGGATTTGGGGATAGCCCTGCTGTTGCAAGATCGGTGCGCACCATCCGCCCGGATTTTCACGCCAAGGCTCCCTGTCACTTGAATTCAGGTTGCCGGACATATTGCGTCCGGCATCCATCCGGCTGCGGAGCTGTTTACATGTCTAAAAAAATGCAAAAGAAATGGTTTGACTGGGGCGCGGAGTTCAGTTTCTCGGCAATTCTCTTCGGGCTTTTCGCGCTCGTCATGGTCTTTGAATATTTTTTCCGGACCGCGGATTACACGAACGGTTTCCTCATCGATCTGACGGATGCGGCCATCATCGTCGCGCTGTCTCTCGGCGTCGTCTATCTTGCCATTTCCCTTGCTGACCTCAGGGGAAAGCTCCGCGCACTCGGCAAGCGCTACAACAGTCTTCTCGCCCAGTCCGAGCGGGATGTGCTGACCAATGTTCTCAACCGCGAGACATTTGTTTCCCAGGCCAAGCAGGCGCTGGAGACACGCGGTAAGAACCGGTTCTTTGCCCTCTTCCTCATTGATGTCGACCATTTCAAGCAGGTCAACGACACGCACGGTCATCCGGCCGGCGACCGGGTGCTGGTTTTCGTTGCAGAGAAGCTGCTGGCGCATTTCCCCGCCGCCCGCGTCGGCCGTCTAGGGGGTGACGAGTTCGCGGTGCTGATCGAGCACTCCGATCCGATAACCGGCAAATGGGCCGACGATCTGTGCTCCAAGTTCGCGGCCGCACTGGCCGACAAGGTCAATACCGGCACGCAGCGGCTCTCCGTCTCGGCATCCATCGGCATCGCGCTTGCGCCTGATCACGGCAAGACCTGGAGCTCGCTGGTCATCAATGCCGACATGGCGCTTTATGCCTCGAAGAAAAACGGCAGGGCCTGCGCGACACTGTTTCGGGATGACATGCTGACCGACATCCGCAACGAGAAGGCGCTGGTGCGCGAATTGCGGGCGGCGATTCTGCTCAGGCACCTGCGGGTGGCGTATCAGCCGATTGTCGATGGCGACGGGCGGTTGATCTCGTTGGAGGCGCTGTTGCGCTGGCGGCATCCGCTCAGGGGCGTCATTCCGCCGGATGTTTTCATCCCGGTGGCGGAACGGGCATTGATGATCGGAGAAATCGGCTACTATGTGGCCCGGCAGGTCGCCGAGGACATTCCAAACCTGCCGGAAGTGAGTGTGAGCATAAACCTCTCCGCCATTCAGATCGCGATGCCGGACCTGAAGGAAAAGATGCTCGATATTCTGGCGGAAACGGCGACCAGCCCGCAGCGTATCGTGCTTGAGATTACGGAAAGCGCATCGCTGGCGGTCAACGAGCGCATTGCCGGCCAGATCTCGTCGCTGCAGGATGCCGGCTTCCGGATCGCGCTCGATGATTTCGGCATGGGCTATTCCGAGTTCAATCAGTTGCGCGCACTTCCCTACGATGTGATCAAGATCGACAAGAGCTACATCTGCGCTCTTGGCACGGACCACGTGACCGATGTCTTCGTCAGCGCGGTGGTGGATATCGCCCGGCGATGCGGAAAGTATGTCGTCGCCGAAGGCATTGAAACCGAGGATGATCTGTTGCGTGCGCGGGCCGCGGGATGCGACCGCTTCCAGGGCTACTATTTCGGCAAGCCGGTGTTCCTGGAAGAAATTCCCCGGGACCGCATGGATTACGGCAACAGGTCTCCCGAGCGTGAGGCCAGGCAGTCCGTCGCCTGAACCGCCGGGATTGGTCTTCGAAGTGAAGTCAGGGGGTTGGCGGGGTGACCGACTTTCGCCACTCCGACAGGAACTGCGCCCGTTTGGCGCGATCGAGCGAGACCAGCAGCGCCGGGGTCAGGGGGATGGGTCTGAACGCCGGTTCCTCATCGCCAGCCGACTGAGCCAGCGCCGCGGGACCGCTCAAAGGCGTGAGCAGATGGGTTTCGCCGTCAAGAATGGTGCGGCCACGCGGCGACAGGGCGAGCTCGAGAAAGAGACGGGCTGCGGCCGCGTTCTTCGCTTCACGCGGGATATATCCGGCGCGCGCCAGCACCAGGGTGTAGTCCGTCGGCAGCACGACCCCGATGCGCGGATCCCTGTCGGCCCTGGACTGCGCGTAGGAGCCCAGGACGTTGTAGCCGATATGGGCGCGGCCATCGGCGACCCGGTCGATGACTTCCGAACTGCAGCAGAACGTGGCGACGCTGTTGCGCCCGAAACCCTCGATCAGGCGGCCCCAGGTGCTGGCTTCGGTCGAATCCTGAAATGCAAACAGATAGCCGACGCCGGATTCCTCGATGTCATAGGTGGCGATGCGGCCGTTGAGATCGCCCGACTGGCGCATCAGGTCGATCAGGTCGAAGCGGCTGCGCGGCGGTCCTGTCTCTGAAAACGCGGCCTTGTTGTAGACCATCACGGCCGGCTCATAGGTCAGGCCGATCAGTTCGCCGCGCCATTGCGCCCAATCCGGCAGGTTGGAGACGACCGGACTGCCGATCTCGCGGGCGCATCCGCCATTGACCAGCCGGACCTGCTGGGCAATCGACGAGGAAATCACCAGATCGGCGAAGAAGCCGCGTTCGGCACAGGCGCTCGACACGCTGGCGTCGAGACTGTTCGAGGTGTCCTCGACATAGGTGACCGAGATGCCGGGGTTGCTGTCCTGGAAAGCGGCAATCAGCGGCCGCATGAAATCGAGATCGGTGACGCTGGCGATAACGAGGTCGCCGGATACGCCCGCGTCCGCCTCGAACCTGGTG
>JAHJUC010000626.1 GCA_018829385.1 Alphaproteobacteria bacterium | reverse complement strand
GAGCCGAACACGAGGTCGACGCGCGTCGCCGTCCACTTGGCCGAACCTGTCTTGCGGTCGCGGATCTCGTAGATGCCACCGTCGACCGGATTCCAGGTGTTGCCCATGTCGGTCAGGTTGACGAAGAAGTCCGTCGTCAGCGCACCTTCGCGGTCGGTGAAGACGCCATGCTTGGTGCCGGCGAAATTCGCGCCGAGCGCGCGCATGCCGCCAACCAGTACCGTCATTTCCGGCGCGGTCAGGCCCATCAGCTGGGTGCGGTCAAGCATCATCTCTTCCGGGCTGACGACATAGTCTTTCTTCTGCCAGTTGCGATAGCCATCGGCGAGCGGTTCGAGCACGTCGAAAGATGCTGCATCGGTCATCTCGTCGGTGGCATCGCCACGGCCCGGCGCGAAGGGAACGGAAACATCGTAGCCGGCGGCCTTGGCAGCCTTCTCGACGCCCACATTGCCGGCGAGCACGATCACATCGGCGACGCTGGCGCCATATTCGGCTGCAATCGGCTCGAGCACGCCGAGGACCTTGGCCAGGCGGGCCGGCTCATTGCCTTCCCAGTCCTTTTGCGGCGCGAGCCGGATGCGTGCGCCGTTGGCGCCGCCGCGCATGTCGGAGCCGCGATAGGTCCGGGCGCTGTCCCAGGCGGTCGAGACCAGTTCGGCAACGCTGAGGCCGGACGCCGCGATCTTCGCCTTGATGGCGCCGACATCGTAGTTGTTCGGGCCGGCCGGAACCGGATCCATCCAGATCAGCTCTTCTTCCGGAACGTCCGGACCGACGTAACGCACCTTCGGGCCCATGTCGCGATGGGTCAGCTTGAACCAGGCGCGGGCGAAGGTATCGCGGAAGTAATCCGGATCGGCCATGAACTTCTCGCAGATGGCGCGGTATGCCGGGTCCATCTTCATGGCCATATCGGCATCGGTCATGATCGGCATGCGGCGGATCGACGGATCGGTCGCGTCGACCGGCATGTGCTCTTCCTTGATGCCGATGGGCTGCCACTGATTGGCGCCGGCCGGGCTCTTGGTGAGTTCCCATTCGTAGCCGAACAGGAGTTCGAAATAGCCCATGTCGAACACGGTCGGGTTGGTGGTCCATGCACCCTCGATGCCCGAGGTGATGGCGTTGGATGCCTTGCCGCCCAGGTTGGGGTTGATCCAGCCGAAGCCCATGTTCTCGACGTCCGCAGCCTCGGGCTCTACGCCAAGGGTGGCGGCATCGCCGTTTCCGTGAGTCTTGCCGACGGTGTGGCCACCGGCGGTCAGGGCTGCGGTTTCCTCGTCATCCATGGCCATGCGGGCGAAGGTCTCGCGCACCTGCGCGGCGGTCTTCAGCGGGTCGGGCTGGCCGTTGACGCCTTCCGGGTTGACGTAGATGAGACCCATCTGCACGGCGGCAAGCGGGTTTTCCATCGTGTCCGGCTTGCCGACATCCTCGTAGCGGCTGTCGGACGGAGCCAGCCATTCCTTTTCGGCACCCCAGTAGGTGTCGATTTCCGGATGCCAGATGTCATTGCGGCCGAAACCGAAACCGAAGGTCTTCAGACCCATGTTTTCATAGGCGATCGTGCCGGCGAGGATGATCAGGTCAGCCCAGGAAACGGCATTGCCGTACTTTTTCTTGAGCGGCCACAGCAGGCGACGGGCCTTGTCGAGGTTGCCGTTGTCGGGCCAGGAGTTGAGCGGCGCAAAACGGATATTGCCGGCGCCGGCGCCGCCACGGCCATCGGCCAGACGGTAGGAGCCGGCTGAGTGCCAGGCCAGGCGGATCATCAGGCCGCCATAGTGACCATAGTCTGCCGGCCACCAGTCCTTGCTGTCGGTCAGCAGCGCATGCATGTCCTTCTTCAGGGCTTCGATATTGAGCTTCTTCAGCTCGTCGCGATAGTCGAAGTCCTTGCCGAGGGGATTGGTCTTGGTGTCGTGCTGATGCAGAATTTCCAGATTGAGCGATTTCGGCCACCAGTTCAGGACACTGCTGCCCGAAAGAGTGTTGCCGCCGTGCATGACGGGGCATTTGTTTACCTTGTCTATGGCGTTCATTTTCGTCTCCGATCCTACCTTCGTTGACGTCTTCATCCATTGATGAAGACCTTGAAATCTCTGGGTTTGACAACTCCCGCCCAAGGTCCGAACCATCCGGATTTTGGCCTGACGAAATAGCGGTTGTCCTGAGCGCTATGGGTTGCCGAGACAAGAAGAAGATTGAATCCTACCGTCTCCTCGTCTCCTCACAATGACATATAGCAAAGATACACCATTGGATTAAGTTGTTTTAATTGATCACTCTGATAATTTGAAATTATGAGAAACCTGACCCTGAAGCAGCTGCGGTATTTCGAGGCGCTGGCGCAACACGGCCACTTCGGACGCGCCGCGCAGGCCTGCGCCATTTCCCAGCCGGCCTTGTCCGTGCAAATCAGGGAACTGGAGGAATCACTGGGAACCGAACTGTTCGAGCGTGGCGCCCGGCAGATCCGGCTGACAAACTTCGGAGAGGAATTCGCCACACGCGTTCGCGGCATTCTCCGCTCGGTGGACGAGCTGGGAGAACTGGCGATGGCGTCGCGCGACCACCTGGTCGGACGCCTTCGCATTGGCGTGATCCCGACGATCGCCCCGTATCTGCTGCCCGAGATCATCACCGACCTGACTGCAGCCAACAGCAGCATTGATATCCAGATCCGTGAATCGCTGACACCGATCCTGGTCCGCGAACTCGCCGACGGCCGCCTCGATGCCGCGATCGTTGCCTTGCCGGTGTCGGAGCCGTCATTGACCGAGGTTTCACTGTTTGAGGAAAACTTTGTGCTGGTGCGCCCCGTCGCCGACGAAGGCAGGCCGGTGCCCGGACACGAGGACCTGCGCGAGATGAAACTTCTCCTGCTCGAGGAAGGCCACTGCTTTCGCGACCAGGCGCTGTCCTTCTGCAACATTCAATCGTCCCGGCCGCGCGAGATGCTCGACGCCAGTTCGCTTGCCACGCTGGTGCAGATGGTCGGCGCGGGCCTCGGCGTGACGCTCATTCCGGAAATGGCCATCGCCGTGGAAACCCGCTCCGCGCCGGTGTCGATCGCGCATTTCAGGAATCCGCAGCCGTCGCGAACCATCGGCATGATCTGGCGCAAGACCAGCCCGCTGGCAAAGCAGCTGAGGCAGATTTCCGAGGTTGTCCGGAAAACCACGAGCGCCCGGACTTAAGCCCGGAGGTGGAAGGTGTCGGCAAGCAGTTGAACTGCCTGCCGCCACTCGCCGGGACGGAATAACTACCTCTGATGCGCCCGGATCACCTCAAGGAACGCATCGCCGTAGCGCTCGAGCTTCGATTGCCCAACCCCGGAAATGCCGAGCATAGCTTCGCGGTCGAACGGCCGGCTGGTGGCAAACCCAACCAGCGTCGTGTCCGGAAAGACCACGTAAGGCGGCACTGCCAGCTCCTTGGCAATCGCCATGCGGGCGGCGCGCAGCGCCTCGAACAGCTCGACATCCGCTTCGTTCTCCAGCGCCGATTTCGCCGCCATCGAGCGTGACGAGCTGCCCCGTGCAGCCTTTCCCTTGGTCGGACGGTCCTTGCGGAAGCGCACCTCGCGCTCGCGCTTGAACACGGCGCGGGCCTCGGGTTCGAGCTTCAGCGCGCCGAAGGCCTCGTGGTCGACGCTGACCAGTCCGGCGGCGAGCAATTGCCGGTAGACCGATTGCCAGGTCTTGGCCGGAATGTCCTTTCCGGCGCCGAAGACAGGCATGTCGACATGGCCGAAACGGCTGGTTTTCTCGTTCTCGTTGCCCACGAGCACGTCAATCAGGTGGCCGGTGCCGAAACGCTCGCCGGTCCGGTAGACCGCCGCCAGTGCCTTGATCGCCGCATCGGTTCCGTCCCAGGTCTCGACCGGCTTGAGGCAGGTGTCGCAATTGCCGCAACTGCCCGGATGCGCCTCGCCGAAATGGGCGAGGATGGCCTGCCGTCGGCAGCCCGGGGTTTCGCAGATGCCCAGCAGCGCGTTGAGTTTGGCCCGTTCGACCCGCTTGATGTCGTCGGCCGATCCGCCACCATCGATCATCCGTCCGCGCTGAATGACATCGGCCATGCCGTAGGCCATCCAG
>JAHJUC010000625.1 GCA_018829385.1 Alphaproteobacteria bacterium | reverse complement strand
TGCGGCGCCGGTATCGACAAGGTGACGCGCCAGCTGATGCGCGCCGCCAAGGAAGGTGTCGGGAGCAGAACCGACGCGGAGCCCCTTCCTTGCAGCCCTTTCAGCGAGATCGCGGCCCTCGGCAACCGAGAGCACGAAGGGTTTTTCCGAATAGACATGCTTGCCGGCGTCAAGCACCTGGGCCGAGACCGCGTAATGCACCGCCGGCACCGTCAGGTTGACGACCATGTCGATGTCATCGGCGGCGAGCAGATCCTCGACGCTTTGCGCGCGGATGCCGTATTCGGCCGCGCGGGCGCTGGCCGCCTCGGGGTTGATATCCGCGCAGGCGCGGACCTCGATGCCCTTGAACAAGGGCGCGAGGCGCAGATAGGACGTCGAGATGTTGCCGCAGCCGATGATGCCGACACCAAGAACTTTTGTCATTTCGATTACTCCGCCGCGCCGTTGCACCAGGCAAGCGATCGCGATGCGAACCGGCCGGCGTCAGACGGATTGTCATGCTCCATGATGAAAAGCGTGGCCGGCGTATCGGCCTTCAACTGCTTGAACAGGCCTGACCAGTCCACGGTGCCCTGACCGACATCGGCCCAGCCATCTTCGTCCACGGCCTCGCCGGCGGCCGCGATGTCCTTGACGTGAACCGCGGTGATTCGCTTGCCATGCCGGGCAATCCAGTCCTTCGGATCCGCGCCACCGCGGATGATCCAGGCAATATCGGCCTCCCAGTCCAGGTCCGGCGCCGTTTCCAGCAGGATCTGCATCGGCACCGAGCCATCGGCGAGCGTTGCGAATTCGAAATCATGATTGTGCCAGCCGAAACCGAAACCCGCCGCGCGAACCTTCTCGCCGACTGCGCCCAGGCGCGCTGCAAAGGCCTGCCAGCCTGCCTTGTCGGTCGGGCGCTTGTCCGCGACGATGTGAGGGCAGTAGATGCGTTCGATGCCAAGGATCGAAGCGGTCCTGAACACCTCGTCGATGTCACCTTCCAGCGCATCGATGGAAAAATGACCGGACGGCATGGCAAGGCCGTTCTGATCGAGAAGCTTGCGGAATGCGGAGGGGTCTTCATAGACCCCGCCGAACCCCTCGACATTCTTGTAGCCTGTGCGGGCGAGCATCGCCAGGACGTCCTGCCAGGGCTTGAAATTGCGGGCGCTGTAGAGCTGAAACGAGAACTTCATGGGAGAGGACTTTCCTGATTGTGTCTTGTCTGGGTGTCATTCGTGTGCCGGATCCAACCACCGCCCCAGTGAACGGGAGAGGAACCGGTATCGTGTGTCTTCCGCGCCGTCGAACCCGCGGCCCGGGCCGCGTCGGATCAGAGCCGAAGTTCGGTCTGGGCGTCGAAGATCGAGGCCTTTGCCGGATCAAATCCGATCCGGGTGGTCTGGCCGGCGCGCAGTTCGCTCTGGCCGTCGACGCGGAAACGGAATTCCCTGCCGTCCAGCACAGCCCACACGAGAGTGTCTGCTCCCATAGGCTCGACGACCTCGATTTCCACGTCGATGCTGAAGGGTTCATCCGAAGCCGCGGCTCCGCAGCTCACATGTTCCGGCCGGATCCCGAAGATGGCCTTGCCCGGCCGGTCGTCGCTGGCAAAGGGATAGCGGCCGAGGGGCACTTTGGTCGAGCTGAAATTCAGCGCCGCCTCGCTGTGATGCGAGAGTTCACCTTCGATGAAATTCATGCCCGGCGAGCCCATGAAGCCGGCCACGTAGAGATTGACCGGGCGGTTGTAGATCTCGTGGGGCGTATCAAGCTGCTGGATGATGCCGTTGCGCATGATGGCGATCCGGTCGGCAAGTGTCAGCGCTTCGATCTGGTCGTGGGTTACATAGATCATGGTGTTCTTGAGCCGGTGATGCAGCCGCTTGATCTCGACCCGCAGTTCAGCACGCAGCTTGGCGTCGAGGTTGGAGAGGGGCTCGTCGAACAGGAACACGTCGACATCGCGCACCAGCGCCCGGCCGATGGCGACGCGCTGGCGCTGGCCGCCCGAAAGCTGCGCCGGCTTGCGCTTGAGCAGGGGTTCGATCTGCAGCACTTCCGCCGCCCGGGCGATGCGTTTTTCGATCTCGTCCTTCGGCATGCGGGCATTCTTCAGGCCGAATGCCAGGTTTCCCTCGACCGACATCTGCGGATAGAGCGCATAGGACTGGAACACCATGCCGATGCCCCGCTCGCTCGGTTCGGACCAGGTGACGTTGTTGCCGCCGATGAAGATCTGGCCATCGGAGATATCCAGCAAGCCTGCAATGCAATTGAGCAGCGTGGACTTGCCGCAGCCCGATGGTCCGAGAAGAACCAGGAACTCGCCTTCATCGATGTCGAGGTTGAGCGATTTGAGGACTTCAAGAGATCCGAACTTCAATGTCAGATCACGGATCGATACACTGGTCACGATAGTTACCCTTTCACCGCACCGGCTGCGATGCCACGCACGAACAGTTTCCCGGAAACGAAATAGATGAACAAGGGAACGAGCCCGGTGATGATGGTTGCGGCCATGTTGACATTGTATTCCTTCACGCCCTGAACCGAATTGACGATGTTGTTGAGCTGGACCGTCATCGGATAGACATCCGGCTTGGTGTAGACGACGCCAAACAGGAAGTCGTTCCAGATGCCGGTGATCTGGATGATCATGGCAACGACAAAGATCGGCAGGCTCATCGGCAGCATGATCTTGAAATAGATGCCCCAGAAGCCGGCGCCATCGACACGGGCGGCCTTGAACAGCTCTTCGGGCACGGTTGTGAAATAATTGCGGAACAGCAATGTCAGGATCGGCATGCCGAAGATGGTGTGGACCAGGATGAGCCCCCACAGCGTGCCATAGATTCCCAGTTCACGCAGCAGGATGACGATCGGGTAGAGCATCACCTGGTAGGGAATGAAGGCGCCGAAGATCAGGATGGTGAAGAAGACATCCGCGCCCTTGAAGCGCCAGTTGGCCAGCGCGTAGCCATTCACCGAGGCAATCGCGATCGACAGGATGACTGACGGCACCGTGATCTGCACCGAGTTCCAGAACCCGCGCGACAGGCCGTCGCAATTGAGCCCGGTACAGGCGGTGGCCCAGGCCTTCACCCAGGGCTCGAAGGTGATTTCAACCGGCGGCGCAAAGATGTTTCCCAGCCGGATCTCGGGCATGCCCTTCAGCGAAGTGACAATCATCACGTAAAGCGGCAGCAGGTAGTAGATCGAGACCAGCAGCAAGGTTCCATAGATGAAGACGTTGCGCGGTGAAATGGAGCGTTTCGGCTTGGCGCCGCGGGGGCCTTCCATGCGTCCGGCCGTCATTGCGGCCGCAGCCGTGTCGCGAGTGATCACATCAGCCACGCTTGCGTCCTCCAAATTCCATGTAGGCCCAGGGGATGAGAACGATGAGAACCGCAAGCAGCATCATCGTCGAACCGGCGAAGCCCTGGCCGAGATTCTGTGAAAGGAACATGGCGTCATAGACATATTTGGCCGGCACTTCGGAGGCGATCCCCGGTCCGCCGGAGGTCTGGGCGACGACGAGATCGTAGAGCCTGACGATGCCGGATGCGATGATGACCAGCGTGGTGACGAAGACCGGCCGCATCATCGGAATGACGATGAACAGGTAGGTTTTCCAGGCGGGAATGCCATCGACACGCGAGGCCTTCCAGATGTCCTCGTCGATGCCGCGCAGGCCTGCGAGCATCAGGCACATGATCAGGCCGGTTCCCTGCCAGAGGCCGGCGATCAGAATGCCGTAAATGACGATTTCCTGGTTGTTGAGCGGATCGAAGGAAAAACTCTCCCATCCCGTCGCGCGGACCACCTTCTGGATGCCGAAATCCGGGTTGAGAATCCACTGCCAGACCAGCCCGGTCACGATGAATGACAAGGCGAAGGGATAGAGCATGATGGTGCGGAAAGTGTTCTCGAAGCGGATTTTCTGGTCGAGCAGGGCCGCGAGGACGAAGCCGATGATCAGCGAGAAGACCAGCGAACACAGCCCGTAGATGACCATGTTCTCGATCGCGATCCCCCATTTGGAACTCGACCACAGGCGCTCGTACTGATCAAGTCCGATGAACTGGGCCTTGGGAAGCAGCCGGGACTTCGTGAACGAGAAGACCACCGTCCAAATCGTCCCACCCATGAAGACCACCAAGGCCGTCAGGATCATCGGAATGGCGGCGATCTTTGCCGCCTTGTTCCGAAATAAGCGTATGGGGCGCTGCGTTGCCGCAGGCGCGGGTATCGTGGTCATCGCCGGCCTCCCCGAATGACGAATAACCGCCGGCCCGCTTCAGCGGACCGGCGGTCGGATCAAGTCCAGATCAGTCAGCGCTTTCCACGATAGCGGCGTAACGGGCCTGGGCATCTTCCGGAGTGATGCTCTTGTCGTTCAGGAACTCGACCATGAGGTCGTTGAACTGGGTCTGGGTATCGGCGGAGAACACCTGGTCGCCGGAAGGCAGCAGGTTGCCGGTCTTGAGGATCTCCAGACCTTTCTTCATGCAGTCATTGGCTGCGGCGAGGTCGATATCGCCGCGGATCGGCAACGAACCCTTCTTCAGGTTGAAGGCGACCTGGACCTCTTTCGAGATCATCATCGACGCCAGCTCAAGCTGCGCGGCTGCCTTTTCCGGATCCTTCAGCTTCGGGAAGTAGAAGGCATCGCCGCCGGTCGAGAGATATTCATGATTGCCGAGACCGGGAAGGCAGGAATAATCCTGGCCAGCCACCTGATTGGCAACCTGGAACTCGCCCTGCGCCCAGTCGCCCATGATCTGGCCGCCGGCAGTGCCGGTGATCACCATGTTGGTGGCCTGGTTCCAGTCCTGAACGTTGGAGCCGTCTGCCATTTCACGGGCATCCGCCATGGCCTGGAAAACCTTCGCCATCTCCGGGCCCTTGGCTGCATCGACATTCTTTTCCAGGTTGATCTGCTTCCACAGGTCAAGCCCGCCGACACCGATCTGCACCGCGCCGAACAGCAGGTTCGACTGCCAGGGCTGCTGTCCGAGGGCGAGCGGCTGGATGCCGGTTTCGCGCAGTTTCGGCGCTGCGGCGACGAATTCATCCCAGTTGGTCGGAACCGCAACGCCGGCCTTTTCATAGGCGGCATGGGACAGCCACAGCCACTGCGGCGAGTGGATGTTCACCGGAACGCAATAGATCCTGCCATCGAGCGTGCAGCTGTCGAGCAGGCTCGGCGGATTGACGATGTCCTTCCAGCCTTCCTTCTCGGCCAGTTCGGTCAAGTCGAGCATCAGGCCGGCCTCGACCAGCTCTTCGGCCTGACGGCCATGGTTGAACTGGGTGGCGGCCATCGGATCGCCGCCGGTGATGCGCGAGATCATGACGGGACGGGCGGTGCCGCCGCCGCCGGCGATGGCACCGTCGACCCACTTGTTGCCGGTGGCGTCGAATGCCTTGGCAAATTCGGCAACGGCCGCGGCCTCGCCGCCGGACGTCCACCAGTGGGTGACTTCAAGGTCCACGGCCTTGGCAGATGTCGAAAGTGCCAGCAGCGACGCGCCAGCAAGAAAAAGCTTGAATGTGTTCATCGAGTTCCCTCCCAGGAATGTTCTTCCTCCCGGCATCGTTGCTGACGCAACAGCCCGGACCCACCGGTGTCCTCACACCGTTTTCAATCGATTACATTGGCGGTGAAAATGCTGCACTGCAATCGATTACATAAAGCTTGACCGCGATGAGATTTGGAGTCAAGTGATATTTGCGGAACGTGCCTCAAGCCTGTCTCGCAGAACCGGGAATGCAGCTCACCATGGAACCAAAAGCCCCCAGAATCACAGATGTCGCACGGCTTGCAGGGGTCTCCACCGCGACCGTGAGCCGGGCCTTGAGCAAGCCGGAAACCGTTGCAGAATCAACGCGTAATACGGTTCTTGCGGCTGCAGAGAAGACCGGATACCGGGTCAACCTGTCGGCGAGAAACCTGCGGCGTCAGCGCACCGGCGCGATCGTTGTGCTGGTCCCCAATATCGGCAATCCGTTCTTCTCCGAAATTCTCGCAGGGATCGAGACCGCCCTGTCGGAGAGTGACATCAACATGCTGGTTGTCGACACCCGACAGGCTCACATGAAGCCGCAGCTGGTTCTGGAATACCTGCACGCGACCCGGGCCGACGGGATCATCGCGCTGGACGGCTCGCTGCCCGACGCAATCCTTTCAGTCGCCAGTTCCGGTGCCGGGGCCCCGCCGATCATCTTTGCCTGCGAATGGACGCCAAAGGGCGAGTTTTCATCCGTGCGCGCCAACAACACGCATGGCGGCGAGCTCGCGGTCGCGCATCTTGCCGGGCTCGGGCATCGCACAATCGGCATGATCACCGGGCCGGACGACAACGTGCTGACCCATGCCAGAAGCAAGGGCGCCGCCCAGGGGCTGGCAGAGCGCGGGCTGACCCTTGATCCCGCACATGTCTTTGCAGGCGATTTCAGCCTCGACGCCGGCGCCCTTGCCGCGCAAGCCTGGCTTGAACTGAGCCAACGGCCGAGCGCGCTGTTCTGCCAGTCCGACCAGATGGCCTTCGGTTTCATTTCGGAACTGGCACGGCACGGCATTTCGGTTCCGGGCGACGTTTCCATCGTCGGCTTCGACGATATCGCCATCGCCCAGCGCTTCATTCCCGCCCTGACCACGGTGCGGCAGCCACGCAAGAAACTCGGCCTGTCGGCGGCCCGGCTGCTGATTGAGCACATCGGCACCCACAGCAGTCCGGCGATCGAGACCACCATTCTCGAAGTGGAGCTGATCGTCAGGGACAGCACAAGAGCGTTTGCAGGTTGAATTGTTCCCGGGATCTCCTTATATAAGAGTTCATTGATGTTTATGGAACGGGATGCCGGAGATGCTTGACGCACGGGACATGCTGGAAATGGAGCCGCGGATGGGTGAAGCGGCGAAGCTTATGGAAATGCTTTCGCAACCTGTCCGGCTGCGGATTCTCTGCATCCTGCTCGACGGCGAGCAAAGCGTGCTGAAACTGGCGGACATGGCCGGCCTGTCGCAGCCGGCGATGTCACACCACCTGCGCAAATTGCGCGACGCCGACCTGGTCAACACCAGACGCGATGCCCAGACCATCTATTATTCGCTGAAAGGCGAGGAAGTCGGTGCGGTGCTCGAGGTGCTGCACGGCCTCTATTGCGATCCATCGGGCAAGCCCGCCTGCTGATCTCAACCGCCTCTCGTCGAGCGAATGAGGGTGCACGGCCCTCAAGCGGCCTGCCCCGCCACCCCTGATCCCGGCCGCCCCCGCGGCGTGCGAGCCACGCATGCGGCAGTGCCCGAACCGACTCTTCCGCTCTCATCTGGACTTAGAAGTACTCGCTCTGGCTTTATCCGCCCGGCTTGACTTTTGACCGGCCGCACGGTCCGTTTGACCGGCGACCGCGGAGGCGGACGCTGTCGGTTCGCTCTTCAGGGCGAGGACAAAAACGTGGTGCGACCAGACGACCGGGCAGCACGTCTTGGGGAGGGCGAATGAACCAGACCAGCAGGGCTCCGGGCACGGCTGACGGCAAGACCGAGATTCGCAAGACCACCTGTTACATGTGCGCCTGCCGCTGCGGCATCAATGTCCACATGGCGGAAGGCAAGGTCCACTACATCGAGGGCAACCGCGACCACCCGATCAACAAGGGCGTGCTGTGCGCCAAGGGGTCGGCGGGGATCATGCAGCATTATTCCCCGGCGCGGCTGAAGAAGCCTCTGCTGAGGACCGGGGA